>NZ_JBSFWU010000021.1:0-85220 GCF_053594995.1 Streptomyces sp. NPDC002536 | reverse complement strand
CTCCCCCCGGCTCTTCCGTTCGCGGGCGGTACGCCGGGCCCGCCATGTGGGGGTCGGTTTTTGGTGTTCGCGCTGTCCCCCGCGCCCCTTGGGGGCGCGGCCCCCGGCAACTGCCAGCTGCAAGGTGCCGTCACCTTGCCCAATCGTGACCGAATCTCCCCCAGGATGTGACCAAGGTCCCGGGGGAGATTTGTTTCCCCAGGTCAGATGATTGAAGCCAGAACGGCAGGGCCTTTGGTCCCGTCCGTTTCGGTCCGTTTTGCACTGTGGGCCACTGCAGACGTACGCCAAGCTGAGGTAGGAATTCGGGGGATCCAATGCAACCGGGAGTACGTCAGTGAGCGCCATGTCCCTTGCCCTGCTGCTGGCCGCCGGCACCGCAACCGCTGCAGGCGCCGCCGCCCTGCACAGCACGCGCGGCCTGCGCCGGCAGATCACGGCGCTGCGCGCCGACCTGGCGGCCGCCTCCGCGGACCGCGCCGAGCGCGCCGCGGTGCCCGCCGCCCGGACCGCGCCGGCCGCCGAACTCTCCGAGATACGGGCCGCGGTCGCCGATGCCCTCGCCGAGGAGCGGGAGCGCGAGCTGGCCGAGGCGCGTGCGTTCTGGGCGGCGCAGGAGGCCAGGGATCTGGCCGGGACCGGCGATGCGCACTCCCTGCTGCCGGGCCTGGAGGCGCTCCCGGACGCCGAGTCCGAGGCCGCCGAGTCCCCCGAGCTGGCCGCCGCCCGGCGCCGCCACCCCTCGCACCCCGAGTTCTCCCCCGCCCCGTCCGCCGACGACCACGAGCGCACGGCCGAGCGCCTGGCCGAACTCGCGCAGGCCCGCATGCCGCTGGCCGACGTCCGGCCCGGGCCGCTGGGCACGCTGGACGTCTACGTCTTCGCGGACGGCACGACGCTGTGCATGACCCCGGGACACCGGGAGACCTCCGAGCGCCTCGCCGGAGCCCTCCGGGACGGCGACGAGCCGGTCCTGCTGGGCGGCTCCGGGGTGTCCGGCGCCTATGCCCTGACGTTCAGCTGCGCGTCGGGCACCGTCTACGTCCTCGCGGACCGCGTCATCGCATCGCTGTAGGCCCCGGCTCTCAGAGCCCGCAGCGCCGCGCCGCCTCCTCGACCATCGCGACCGCCTCCGTCACCCCCGTGTGCACAGGCGTGCCTCCGCGCACCAGGGCCTCGGCCAGATCGTGACCGGCCACGGCCACCTGGTCGGCGACGGCGAACATGCCGGCCTCCGGCATCTCGCGCCGCTCCGCGGCGTGCGGTTCCTCGATCCGCTGGGCCCACGCGGCCAATTCCCGCGCCAGCGCCAGCGCTTCCGCGGCCGCCCCCCGGCTCAGGCGGGACTGCGGCAGGGCCCGCAGCCGGTCGGCGAAGGTGTCCACGGCGGCCAGGAGAGGCGTCACATCATCCACGTCCCGAGCCTATGCGCCGTCGACCGACTGTTGCCAACGCCTGAACACTCAGGCACGGTGACATGAAGGACCATCATTCGACGCGTCCGGAGGCGCCGATGTCCCACGTCTTCTCCGACGAGACCCACCGGAACCTGCTCTCCCGGATCCCCCAATGCACCGGCCGTGAAGTGGCCGACTGGCTGCGCACGGTCGACGAAGGACCGTCCCTCTCCCGCTTCGAGGAGAAGGTCAGCTGGTTGCGGGGAGAGCACCAGCTCGCCTACGGCCACGCCAAGGCGATCGTCCACGAGTACGACCTCCGCCGGGCCGCTCGCAGGCGCGGATAAGACGAACCGAGACGGAAGAGGCCCGGGAAGGCAGCTGCCTTCCCGGGCCCCGGACGGTTCGCCGCAGCGTCAGTCGTTGTTCAGGATCGCAATGATCCGGAGGATCTCGGTGTAGATCCACACCAGCGACATCGTCAGGCCGAACGCCGCCAGCCAGGACTCCTCACGAGGTGCGCCGTAACGGACGCCGTCCTCGATCTGCTTGAAGTCCAGCGCCAGGTACGCCGCACCGAGCACCACGCCGATGATGCCGAAGACGATGCCCAGGCCGCCCGAACGGAAGCCGAGGCCGTCGCCGCCGCCGAACGCGGCGAACATCAGGTTGACCGCCATCAGCAGGACGAAGCCGATACCGGCCGCCACCACGAAGCGCATGAAGCGCTGGTCGACCCGGATGAGCCGGGTGCGGTAGGCGATCAGCACGCCGACGAAGACGACGATCGTGCCGAGCACGGCCTGCATGGGCGCGCCGCTCGCGCGCTGGTTGAACACCTGGCTGATGACGCCGAGGAACAGGCCCTCGAAGACGGCGTAGGCCAGGATCAGCGCGGGGGTCGGGCGGGCCTTGAAGGCCTGGATCAGGCCGAGCACCATCGCCACGAGGCCGGCGCCGACGCCGAGGCCGATGGGCAGCTGCAGCGCCCAGGCGGCGCCGGCCGCGATGATCAGCAGGCCCAGGGTGATACCGGTGCGGGAGACGACGTCGTCGATCGTCATCCGGCCGGTCTGCGCCGGCGCCTGCGGGTACCCCTGCTGGAGGTCGGGGCCGCCCTGTGCGTACGGGTTGGTCGGCTGCGCGTACGGGTTGCCCGCGTAGCCGGGGTTGCTCGCGTAAGGGTTGCCCTGGGCTGCCCCGGCCTGCGGCCCCGGGTCGAAGCCCGCGTAGCCACCGCCGCGGCTGAACCCCCGTCGCGAGAAGACCGGGTTGCTGCTCCTCATCTCACTCCTCCGTGGCCACCCTGCGCGGCCTTGGCGTCAAGCGTAATGGGTAGGCAAAAGAATGCCTCTCCTGCTACGGGACGATCTTTTCCTCGCGTTCCCACCTACTGACAACGCGATGCCAGGGTGCCCGGTTCCGGGAAGGCCCGTGAAGCGGGTGTCAAGGATGCGCAAGCGATTACGGAGAATTGCCTCGGCTGTGCCCGGAGCCGGACTTGAACCGGCACGGCCCGTAGGGCCAGCGAGGTTTAAGCTCGCCGTGTCTGCATTCCACCATCCGGGCTGGTTCTCTCGGGCCGCACAAGCAGGGGGAGGCACCAACCCCTCCCCCCTGAGAGAGCAGGACGAGCCTAGCCGGGGAGCGCCCCCCAAACAGCGGAACGGTGACCGGAGGTTGTCTTATTTTATTGGCAACTGAGGGCCCATCAGTACAGGGATGACGCCAAGGGCACATGCCAGCGGCCGATCCCCGCCGTTCACCACCCCACCCCCACCGGGAAGCGGAATTGTCGCAATCTCGTCGCTCTCGGTAAGGGTCGGCCTCCTACCCAGGGATGACAGGAGGCCCTCCGCATACCTCCGGAGGTAGGGCGTGGAACGGGCGCTTCGGCTGATCCCCGGGCCCGAACCGCCGGGGAGCATGGAGGGGTCCCTTGCACCACGTCCCGACAGGAGCGCTCCTGTGACCACCAGCCCCCTCGGCGCCCAGACCGCCGTCCGCACCGCCGCGGTCGCGGCCCGCGCCACGGATCTCACCAAGGTCTACGGGCAGGGTGAGACCCAGGTGGTCGCCCTGGACGCCGTCTCCGTCGACTTCCACCAGGCCGAGTTCACCGCGATCATGGGCCCCTCCGGTTCCGGCAAGTCGACCCTCATGCACTGCATGGCCGGGCTCGACACCGTCTCCCGCGGCTCGGCCCGGATCGGCGAGGTCGAACTGACCGGGCTGAACGACAAGAAGCTGACCCGGCTGCGCCGCGACAAGATCGGCTTCATCTTCCAGGCCTTCAACCTGCTGCCCACCCTGACGGCCCTGGAGAACATCACGCTCCCCATGGACATCGCCGGCCGCAAGCCCGACAAGAAGTGGCTGGACATGGTCGTCGACACCGTCGGCCTCTCCGGCCGCCTCAAGCACCGCCCCAACCAGCTCTCCGGCGGCCAGCAGCAGCGCGTCGCCGTCGCCCGCGCCCTCGCCGGACGCCCCGAGATCATGTTCGCCGACGAGCCCACCGGAAACCTCGACTCCCGCTCCGGCGCCGAGGTCCTGGGCTTCCTGCGCAACTCCGTGCGCGAACTCGGCCAGACCGTCGTCATGGTCACGCACGACCCCGTCGCCGCCTCCTACGCCGACCGCGTCGTCTTCCTCGCCGACGGCCGCATCGTCGACGACATGCGCGACCCCACCGCCGACGCCGTCCTCGACCGCATGAAGCGGTTCGACGCCAAGGGCCGTACGAGCTGACCATCGCCGGACACGATCTCCAGGACTGACCTCCCCATGTTCCGTACCGCTTTGCGCAATGTGCTTGCGCACAAGGCCAGGCTGCTGATGACCGTGCTCGCCGTACTGCTCGGCGTGGCGTTCGTCTCCGGCACCCTGGTCTTCACCTCGACCATCTCCCAGGCGTACCAGAAGAGCTCCCAGAAGGGCTTCGACCACGTCGACGTCGCCGTCCAGCCGCACCGGCAGGCCGACGACAAGGAGCGCCCGGGCGCCGCCCCCAAGCTCACCCAGCAGATGCTCGACCAGGCCGCCAAGGTGCCCGGCGCCGCCTCCGCCACCGGCACGGTGAACGGCTTCGCCGCGATCGCCGGCAAGGACGGCAAGCTCATAGGCCAGGGCTTCGGCTCCACCGGCTCCAACTACTACCCCGGCACCGACGGCAAGGACGCCCGCTACCCGCTCAAGGACGGCCGTGCGCCGAAGGGCGCGGGCGAGGTCGCACTCGACGCCAAGACCGCCGACCGCGCCGGCTACAAGGTCGGCGACACCGTCCGGATGTCCGTGAACGGCCCGGTCCTGGAGCAGAAGCTCACCGGCATCTTCACCACCGAGGACGGCAACGTCTCCGCGGGCGGCAGCCTCGCGCTCTTCGACACCGCCACCGCCCAGCAGCTCTACGCCAAGCCGGGCGAGTTCAACGAGATCGACGTCAAGGCCGCGGCCGGCACCTCGCAGGACGCGCTGAAGACGGAGCTCGACAAGGTCCTGCCGAAGACCGCCGAGACCACCACCGCCAAGCAGCTCGCCGACGACCAGGCCAAGATCATCGCCCAGGGCATGGACGGCATGAAGACCGCCATGCTGGCCTTCGCCGGCATCTCCCTCTTCGTCGGCATCTTCATCATCGCCAACACCTTCACCATGCTGGTCGCCCAGCGCACCAAGGAGCTCGCGCTGCTGCGCGCGGTCGGCGCCAGCCGCCGCCAGGTCACCCGCTCGGTGCTCATCGAGGCGCTCGTCGTCGGCACGGTCGCCGGCGTGACCGGTCTGCTCGCGGGCATCGGCATCGGCGCCGGGCTGCGCTCCCTGCTCGGCAGCACCGGGGCCGAGATCCCGGACGGCCCGCTCGTCGTCTCGCCGGGCACCGTCGTCGCCTCGCTGGCCGTCGGCATCGTGATCACCGTGCTCGCCGCCTGGCTGCCCGGCCGCCGCGCCGCGAAGATCCCGCCGGTCGCCGCCATGAACAGCGTGCACGCCGTCGCCACCACCCGCTCGCTGGTCGTCCGCAACACCATCGGCGCGCTGCTGGCCGCCGCCGGTGCGGCCCTCACCGTGGCCACCAGCAGCAAGGCCGTCATGGGCCTGGGCGCGGGCCTGCTGCTCATCGGCGTCTTCGTCCTCACCCCGCTGCTGTCCCGCCCGGTCATCGCCGCCGCGTCGCCCGTCCTGCGCCTCTTCGGCATCTCGGGCAAGCTCGCCCGGCAGAACGCCGTCCGCAACCCGCGCCGCACCGCCGCGACCGCCTCGGCGCTGATGATCGGCCTCACCCTGATCACCGGCCTCACGGTCATCGCGGGCAGCGTGCAGAAGGCCATCGACAAGATGGCCACGGACGCCATCCGGGCCGACTACATCGTCTCCATGGCGAGCCACACCCCGCTCTCCCCGGACGTCGCCAAGAAGATCTCGGCCCTTCCCGGGGTCGAGGCCAGCAGCCCGCTGCGCCAGGCGCCGTCCCGGATCGACGGCGACTTCGAGATGCTGACCGGCGTCGACGGCGCCACCATCGACAAGCTCACCAAGCTCGACTTCGTCTCCGGCTCCTTCGCGGACCTGTCCGCGGGCAAGGCCGTCATCGACGACAACGCCGCCAAGAACCACGGCTGGAAGGTCGGTTCGACCGTCGATGCCACCTTCGAGGACGGCAAGAAGAGCAAGCTGACGGTCTCGGGCATCTACAAGGGCAACGCCCTGATGAACGGGATGATGGTCGACCTGAAGACGGTCACCCCGCACCAGAGCCAGATCACCGACCAGCAGGTCATGATCAAGACGTCGGCCGGCGTGAGCGACTCCACCAAGGACTCGCTGAGCAAGGCGCTCGGTGACAACCCGGCGATCCAGATCCAGGACAAGAAGGACATCTCCAACGACATCGCCAAGATGATCAGCCTGCTGCTGAACATGCTCTACGGGCTGCTCGCCATGGCCGTGATCGTCGCGGTGCTCGGTGTCGTCAACACCCTGGCGATGTCCGTCTTCGAACGGTCCCAGGAGATCGGCATGCTGCGCGCCATCGGCCTGGACCGCAAGGGCATCAAGCGGATGGTCCGCCTGGAGTCCCTGGTCATCTCCCTCTTCGGCGGAGTGCTCGGCGTCGGCCTCGGCGTCTTCCTCGGCTGGGCCGCGGGGCAGCTGATCGGCAAGAGCATGCCGACGTACGCGCTGGTGCTGCCGTGGGATCGCATGGCGGTGTTCCTGCTGCTGAGCGCCGTGGTCGGCGTGCTGGCCGCCCTGTGGCCGGCACGACGGGCCGCCAAGTTGAACATGCTGGCGGCGATCAAGGCCGAGTAGTCGGCTGCGGACCGCTGGGGCGGGCCGGGGGTTTCTTTGCCCCTGACCCGCCCCTTCCCGTTTCTCGGGGCTCCGCCCCGAACCCCGGGGTTGTACGTCAACTGCGGACCGTCCGTGGCTGGTCGCGCCCACGCGGCGGAGCCGCTGGGGGTACCTCCCAGCGGTAGCTGGGGGAGTAACAGCCCCGCGCCCCTTACGGGGCGCTATCCCCGCCACTCCCGCGCCCGCAGGGACAGCCCCGGAGCGCCGGATGCCGGAGTGCGGACCGCCAGGACCTGGTTCACCCCGATGCGGTTGCGCTCGAAGGACAGCGCGCAGGCGGCCATGTAGAGCCGCCAGACCCGTGCCCGGCCCGGCGACGTGAGGCGCACCGCGTCCGCCCAGTGCGCCTCCAGGTTCGCCACCCAGCTGCGCAGCGTCAGCGCGTAGTGCTCGCGCAGCGCCTCCACGTCCCGGACCTCGAAGCCGGCCTCCTCCAGCTGGGCGACCGTGCGGCCCACCGGGGCCAGTTCGCCGTCCGGGAAGACGTAACGGTCGATGAACTCGTCGACCTGGTAGGCCTCTTCGTCGTGCAGCGGGCGCCGCGCGATCTGGTGGTTGAGCAGCCTGCCGCCCGGCTTGAGGAGTGCGTACAGGTCGGCCGCGTACGCGGCGTACTGCGTGGAGCCGACGTGCTCGGCCATGCCGATGGAGGAGACCGCGTCGAAGGGGCCGTCGGTGATCTCCCGGTAGTCCTGGACCCTGATCTCCACACGGTCCGTCAGACCGGCCTCGGCGACCCGCTTACGGGCGTACGCGGCCTGCTCCTCGGAGAGCGTGATGCCGACGGCGGAGACCCCGTACTCGCGGGCGGCGTGCAGCACCATGGAGCCCCAGCCGCAGCCGACGTCCAGCAGGCGCTGCCCGGGCGCGAGGCCGAGCTTGCGGCACACCAGGTCGAGTTTGGCCCGCTGGGCGTCCTCGAGGGTGGCGTCGGGGCCTTCGTCCCAGTAGGCGCACGAGTAGACCATGGACGGGCCGAGGACCTTCTCGTAGAAGGCGTTTCCCACGTCGTAGTGGTGACTGATGGCCTGTTTGTCGCGGCGCAACGTGTGCAGCGGGCCGCCGGAGCGGCGGACCTCCTCGGCGGGCGGGGCGGGCGGCACCCAGGGCCCGGCGAGCCTGAGCAGTTCGCCGCCCGCGGCGCGCAGCCGGGGGTCGCGCAGGACGGTCAGCAGCGCGGCGAGGCCCGGATGCCGGGACGTGCCGCCGGTTCCCTCCCCGCGCTCCCAGAGGGTGCCGGCGAGCAGTTCCAGGGCCTCGTAGAGGTCGCCCTCGACGTCCAGGTCGCCGGCGACCCAGGCGCGGGCCAGGCCGAGTTCGCCCGGCTTCCACAGCAGGCGGCGGAGGGCCCGTCGGCGGCGGACGACCAGGACGGGGGTGTCGGGGGTGCCGGGCGGGCCGGACTCGCTGCGGTCCCAGGCGCGGAGCCGTACCGGAAGGGGAACCCCCAGTACCTGTTCCGCGAGAGCGGTGAGCCGTCGAGCGGCCTCGGCCATGTCGCACACCTCCGTGATGAAGCGTCAGACGATGGATTCATCTGACACGTAAACACCGGCAAGCCGTGCTCTAGTCCTTCCCCGTACGGCGGGATCAGGCCAACCCGCGCACGCGGATACGCCGGAAGGCGCCCACCCCCACGGATCGGGTGGACGCCTTCCGGCACGTGCTCTGCGGTTCTGACCGGACGTCAGGCCTTGGCCTTCTGGGCCGGGGCCGCGTCGGCCGCCTGCGGGGCCGGCTTGGCGGCCTCGTAGAACTCCTCGCGGGGGTTCTCCATGGCGCCGAGCGAGACGACCTCGCGCTTGAGGAACATGCCCAGGGTCCAGTCCGCGAAGACGCGGATCTTGCGGTTGAAGGTCGGCATGGCCATGCCGTGGTAGCCACGGTGCATGTACCAGGCGAGACGGCCCTTGAGCTTGATCTTCATCTTGCCCATGACGATCATCGCCACGCCCTTGTGGAGGCCGAGGCCCGCCACCGCACCCTTGTTGGCGTGCTTGTACTCCTTCTGCGCGGCACCGAAGTCGCGCAGGGCGGAGACCACGTTGTCGCCGAGGACCTTGGCCTGGCGCAGCGCGTGCTGAGCGTTCGGCGGGCACCAGGCGTTCTCGTTGCCCGCGGCGCGGCCGACGAGGTCCGGGACCTGGGCGTTGTCGCCCGCGGCCCAGATGTAGTCGGTGCCCTTGACCTGGAGGGTCGGCAGGGTGTCGACGTGGCCGCGGGGGCCGAGCGGCAGACCGTAGCGCGCAAGCACCGGGTTGGGCTTGACGCCGGCGGTCCAGACGATCGTGTTGGCGTCGACCTCAAGACCGTTCGACAGCACGACATGGCCGTCGACGCAGGACTTCATCGACTCCTTGAGGATCACCTCGATGCCGCGGCTCTCGAGGTGCTTCCGGCCGTACTCGCCGAGCTTCGGGCCCACCTCGGGGAGGACCCGGTCGGCCACGTCGACCAGAACGAAGCGCATGTCCTCGCGCTTCACGTTGGTGTAGTACTTGGCGGCGTCGCGCGCCATGTCCTCGACCTCGCCGATGGTCTCCGCACCGGCGAAGCCGCCACCGACGAAGACGAAGGTGAGCGCCTTGCGGCGAATCTCCTCGTCGGTCGTCGAGTCGGCCTTGTCGAGCTGCTCGAGGACGTGGTTGCGCAGGCCGATGGCCTCCTCGATGCCCTTCATGCCGATGCCGTTCTCGGCGAGGCCGGGGATCGGGAAGGTGCGCGAGACGGCGCCGAGCGCGATCACCAGGTAGTCGAAGGGCAGCTCGTACGCCTCGCCGACGATCGGCGCGACGGTGGCGACCTTGCGGTCCTGGTCGATCGTGGTGACGCGGCCGGTGAGGACCTCCGCCCCGGGGAGCACACGTCGCAGGGGCACCACGACGTGGCGGGGGGAGATGCTGCCGGCAGCTGCTTCGGGGAGGAAGGGCTGGTACGTCATGTACGAGCGCGGGTCGACGACCGTGACGATCGCCTCTTGGGACCGCAGCTTCTTCAGGATGCGGCGCGCTGCATACAGGCCGACGTACCCACCGCCTACAACGAGGATCCGTGGACGCTCCGTGGTGCTCATGATTCGAGTATCCAGCACTCCCCACAGGGGTGCTCGTGAGCCCCTTCACAAGGCGTGCGGGGGTATCTGCTACACTCCGCGGCCCCCGTGACCCACACCATAGCCGCTGCGGGGAACCACTGTGGCCGTACGGGCGTTGACCACCCCTGCTGAACTGGCCTTGGGGCTTTTAAGAGGACTAGACCACTTCACGGCCCGGCACCGGATAAGCGTTTCTTTAACCCACCCGAAACCAGGCTGTTCCGTCCGCTGGGCGGACGGGAAGGGGCCGATGGGCCCCGGAAGGGGGTCCGAAGGCCCCCTTCCGCGGCTCCAGGACCGCCATTTCATGTGAAGGATTTCACGAACAATTTTCTGCGGCCCGTTCCCGGACCGCCTCAGGCGACGCTCCAGGCGATGCCGTCCAGGCTCGCTTCTCCCGGGGGACAACCCCCGGACCCCCGGCCGGACATCCTCGCCGGCACAGGTCAGCCGCCCTGTGCGGCGTACCAGGCAATGCCGTCGAGGATGTCGTGCTCGCTGACGACGACCTCCCGGGCCCCGGTCCGCTCCATGATGCAGAGCAGGACGAGCGCCCCGGCGGAGATCACGTCGACGCGGCCCGGGTGCATCACGGGGATCGCGGCGCGCTGTTCGTGCGTGGCGGCGAGCAGTTCGTGCGTGATCTCCCGGACCCGCTCCACGGAGATCCGCGCGTGGTGGATGACCTCCCAGTCGTACTCCTGCAGCCCGAGCGCGATCGCGGCGACCGTGGTGACCGAACCGGCCAGACCCACCAGGGTGTGCGCCTCGGCGACCGGCACCGTCTGCTCGACGAGGTCCAGCGCGGCCTCCACATCGGCGCGTATCGCGGCGATCTGACCCGGCGTCGGCGGATCGGCGACCTCGCCGTCCACGACGAGGTGGCGCTCCGTCATCCGCACACAGCCGATGTCCACGCTGCGGGCCGCGCGCACATGGTCGTCGCCGACGACGAACTCGGTCGAGCCGCCGCCGAGGTCGATGACGAGGTACGGCTTGGTGAGGTCCGCGCGCCCGGCGAGCTCCTTGGTGGCACCGGTGAAGGAGAACTCGGCCTCCTGGTCACCGCTGATCACCTCGGGCTCGACGCCGAGGATCTCCACGACGCCGCGCACGAAGTCCTCGCGGTTCTCGGCGTCGCGGGAGGCGGAGGTGGCGACGAAACGGATCCGCTCGGCGCCGTACTCCTTGATGACGCCGGCGTATTCGCGGCACGCCGCGAAGGTGCGCTCCAGCGCCTCGGGGGCGAGGCGGCCGGTGCGGTCGACGCCCTGGCCGAGGCGGACGATCGTCATCCGGCGGTCCAGCTCGGTGAGTTCACCGGTTTGCGGGTTCGCGTCCGCGACGAGGAGGCGGATGGAGTTGGTGCCGCAGTCGATGGCCGCGACGCGCATGGGTACTCCTGGGGGTTGGGTGCCCCGCACCGGGGTGCGGTGGGGTGGTTGCTGCCCGGTGGGCGGGTTGTGCCCACCCGTTCCGCCCTGCGGAACGACTGCCCACAACCCGGGGGGATCAGGTCACTCGCCGCAAGGCGTCACACAAGGACCCTTGCGCCACCACTCCGGGAGCATGGCGATGGCCTCGTCGCCGAGGGGGTTCACGCCGGGGCCGGCGGCCAGCGAGTGACCGACCAGGACGTGCAGGCACTTGACCCGGTCCGGCATGCCGCCCGCGCTCGGGAAGCCCTCCAGCACCTCGATCGCGTCACGGCGCGCGATGTAGTCCTCGTGCGCCGCACGGTACGCGGCCGCGAGCTCCGGGTCGCTCTGCAGGCGTGCGGTCATCTCCTTCATGACCCCCTCCGCCTCCAGCGTGCCGATGGCGGAGGACGCCTTCGGGCACGTCAGGTAGTAGAGCGTCGGGAACGGCGTGCCGTCCTCCAGCCGCGGTGCGGTCTCGACGACGTCGGGGTTGCCGCAGGGGCAGCGGTGGGCGATCGCCCGCAGGCCGCGCGGCGGGCGGCCGAGCTGCTGCTGGAACGCCTCGATGTCCGCGGCGGTCGGCTCGGTGGGCTCGGTCTGGGGAGGAGGGGTGTCCATGTGCTCGCTCGTGCTCGGGGTTCTCGGAAGGGAAGGCCAGGGGCCGAGGATACGGGGCGGCGTCAGCGCGCGGCGTCCGCCGAGTCCACCCCGTCCCAGAGGTTGCTGTACCAGGGGCGGTCGGCGGCGCCCTGGTCCTTGGGCCGCTTCGCGGCACCGCCGCCGTCCAGCACGGTGAAACCGGTCTCCCCGGGGCGCACGTAGTGCAGGTGCTCGCGCGCCTGCTGCTCCACGTACGCCGGGTCCTCCAGCCGGGCCTTCTCCTCGCTCAGCTGCTTGACCTGCTGCCGGGCCCGGTCCGACTGCCGCCGCTGGTCGGCGATCTCGGTGCGCTGGGTGACCCACTGCCGCATGGGGTACGCGAGCGCGACGACGAGGGAGCAGACGACGAGCGCCAGGAGCGCCGCCCGGCCGGTGAGCCGGCTGCGCCGGGGCGACCGCGCGCGGTAGACCCGGGCGGCGGTCGGCCCCTGTACGAGCGCGGTGCCGAGCGCCCTGAGCCTGGTCGCGGTGGAGGACCGTTCCGCCGCCACGTAAGCCTCCCCATGGTCTGGTTACGCAAAGCCGTCCCCGGCCACGGTACGGGACCGTGGCCGAGGACGGGGTGAGGCTGGAGGCTTTGGTGTCAGCCCTTGAAGCGCGGGAACGCCGAACGGCCCGCGTACACCGCGGCGTCGTCGAGGATCTCCTCGATGCGCAGCAGCTGGTTGTACTTGGCGACGCGCTCGGAGCGGGCCGGGGCACCGGTCTTGATCTGGCCGCAGTTGGTGGCGACGGCCAGGTCGGCGATGGTGACGTCCTCGGTCTCGCCGGAGCGGTGGGACATCATGCACTTGAAGCCGTTGCGCTGGGCCATCTCGACCGCGTCGAGGGTCTCGGTCAGCGAACCGATCTGGTTGACCTTGACCAGCAGGGCGTTGGCGCTGCCCTCCTCGATGCCGCGGGCGAGGCGCTCGGGGTTGGTGACGAACAGGTCGTCACCCACGAGCTGGACCTTGGTGCCGAGCTTGTCGGTGATGGTCTTCCAGCCGGCCCAGTCGTCCTCGAACAGCGGGTCCTCGATGGAGACGAGCGGGTACGCGTCGACGAGCTCGGCGTAGTACTCGGTCATCTCGGCCGCGGTGCGGTCCTTGCCCTCGAACTTGTAGACGCCGTCCTTGTAGAACTCGGAGGCGGCCACGTCGAGCGCGAGCGCGATGTCCTGGCCGGGGGTGTAGCCGGCCTCCTTGATGGCCTCGAGGATGAGGTCGAGGGCCTCGCGGTTGGAGCCCAGGTTCGGGGCGAAGCCGCCCTCGTCGCCGAGGCCGGTGGCCAGGCCGCGGCCCTTCAGGACCTTCTTGAGGGTGTGGTAGACCTCGGTGCCCCAGCGCAGGGCCTCGGAGAAGGACTCGGCGCCGATCGGCGCGATCATGAACTCCTGGATGTCCACGTTGGAGTCGGCGTGCGAGCCGCCGTTCAGGATGTTCATCATCGGAACGGGCAGCAGGTGCGCGTTCGGGCCGCCGAGGTAGCGGAAGAGCGGCAGGTCGGACGCCTCGGAGGCGGCGTGCGCGACGGCCAGGGAGACGCCCAGGATGGCGTTGGCGCCCAGGGAGCCCTTGTTCTCGGTGGCGTCCAGGTCGAACATGGCCTGGTCGATCAGGCGCTGCTCGGTGGCGTCGTAGCCGACGAGCTCCGGGCCGATCTGCTCGATGACGGCCAGGACGGCCTTCTCGACGCCCTTGCCCAGGTAGCGCTTGGGGTCGCCGTCACGGAGCTCGATGGCCTCGAAGGCACCGGTGGAGGCGCCGGACGGCACGGCGGCACGGCCCGTGGAGCCGTCGTCGAGGCCGACCTCGACCTCGACCGTGGGGTTGCCTCGCGAGTCGAGGATCTCGCGAGCTACGACGACGTCGATGGACGGCACGAGGGTCTCCTTCGTGTGTGCTGGAGTTCTGCAGCACGAGCCTAACGGCCCCGGAGGCTGCGCCCGCCCTCGGCCCGCGACCCGTGCCGAAAATTGGCACAAAAGCCGAGATCACGGGGCGATTGGCCGGTGCGTTCGCCCAGCGGGGACGTGATCTTGCGCAGGTCCCGGAACGGCGGAGCCCCGCTCCGATGCGGCTCGGGGGGAGGACGCATCGGAGCGGGGCGGTCCGCTGGGGCGGTGAAGCTCAGCTGAGGTGCAGCTTCTGGCCCGGGAAGATCAGGTCGGCGTTGTCGACGATGTCCTTGTTGCGGTCGAAGAGCTTCTCCCAGCCGCCCTTGACGTGCTGGGCGTCGGCGATCGTCCCGAGGGTGTCGCCTTCCTTGACCGTGTACTCGCCGTCGCCCGTCTTGACGTCCTTCGCCTTCGGGGCGGCGTGCTTCGGCGTGTACTGCTTCGCCGGGGTCTCGTCGGACGAGTCGTCGTCGGAGGACTCCTGCTGCGGCTTGGCGTGCTTCGGGGCCGCCTGGCGCTCGCTGCGGTCGGCGTGGCTCTTGCTCGACCAGTTGTTGCGCTCGGACTTCGAGGACTTCGACGAGGAGCCGGAGTCGTCGGAGGTGTCCACGTCGGCCTTGGCGCCGCCGGAGGACAGGTTGCCCGCACCGGCGCAGCCCCAGGCGCCCGGGCCCTGCATGGCGAGCAGCTTCTCGGCGGTGGCGATCTGCTGGCTCTTGGAGGCGAGGTCGGCGCGCGGGGCGTACTTGGTGCCGCCCGCGGCTGCCCAGGAGGAGTTCGAGAACTGCAGGCCGCCGTAGTAACCGTTGCCGGTGTTGATCGACCAGTCGCCACCGGACTCGCACTGGGCGACCTTGTCCCAGGTGGAGACCGAGGCGGCGTTGGCGGAGGTTGCGACCATCAGCGGGGCGGCCACGGCGACGCCGGCGACCCCGGCGAGCGTGACGATGCGGACGGCCTTGGACGGACGGCGATGCTTGCCCTTGGACATGAGTCGTTTCCTCACCGGCGCCTACGAGGTGAGCTGTCGGGTTCGGGCTGTGAGTTTGCCCGGCCCAGTGGCTTGCGCGCACCGGGCTTCACCCCTAGCCGCTCCGGCTTGCCGGTCTGCACCGGCGGCCGTTGCGGCGACCTACCTTGGTTCCCCCGCTCCTGCCTACGGCGCTTGCGCGACGGTTCCCGCGGCCGTCGGCAGGATTCGGCGTGACGACCGTGGTGCTCGCGATGGCGAGCGGTGATGACGGTAAACACAGGCGGCCGACGGGTTCAAACCCCTCTTTTCAGCCACCACTGACTGCAGTTACCCCTGGGAACCTGATGTTTCCGCAGGTGGGAGGTGGTGCGCGGAGAACGGACCGAGGCCGTCCAGCCAAAAGTCAACGAGAGCCTTGTCTCATTTTCCCGCGTGAACGGACATTCGACCCGAACTGCCGCACTACCGGCCCAGATCGAGGCGCTGACCAGGCTGGATGAGGTCGGGATCGGTTCCGACGGTCTTTTGATTGTTCTCGTACAACGAGTGCCAACCGCCCTTCACCGAATGGTCTTCCGCGATGACTGACAGGTTGTCACCGGGGCGCACGGTGTAGTCGTGGTCGGAGGGGCCACCGGTGCGGGCGTCCGAACCTCCGCGCGAAACACGCCCGTCGTCGCCGGAACGGGGCGGCTCCGCGCGGTGCTTGCCGTTGCCGGAACCGGTGTCCCCGGTGCCGGGGCCGGAGTTCGACGGAGCGTCGGACGGGGTGCCGGACGGCGTGCCGGGCAGGGACGGGTGCGGGTTCGCCGGGTCCGTGGAGGGCGTGCCGGACGGGGTGCCCGAGGGCGTGCCGGAGGGCGCCGTGGAGCCCGTCGACGGCGTGGGGGCCGGGTCGTCCTTGCGGTGCCTGCCGTGCGACCGGTCGTCGTCGGAGGGCGAGGGCGACGGGGTCGCCGGGCTCGTGGAAGCGGGACCGCCGGGCGTGGCCGTGCCGGGCGCCGGCTTCGTGTCCCCGGACGCGCCGTCGGACGGCGCTGAGGACGACGGCTCGTGCACCGGCGGAGCCTTGCGCTCCGGCGCGGGCGCCCTGGGTGCCGGGGTCTGGGTGGCACCCGGGTCCACCTCCGGCGCCTTGCTCCCGCGGGACAGGCCCGCGCTCGCGCCGCAGCCGCCCCACGCGCCGGCGCCCTGGCCGTCGAGCATGCTCTCGGCGACGGCTATCTGCTGGGAGCGGCTGGCGAGGTCGGGGCGCGGGGCGTACGCACGGCCGCCGTTCTGCTCCCACGCGTCCTGCGAGATCCCCAGTCCGCCCCCGCCGGCCGCGCTCCAGGTCCCGCCGCTCTCGCACTGGGCGACCTGGTCCCACGTACCGGTGTCGGCCGCGGACGCGCCGGTGGCGGCCAGCAGCGGCATGGCGAGGGCCGAACCCGTCACCCCCGCTGCGACCACGATCGCGGGTGCCTGACGGGGGCGGCGATGTCTTCCGTTGCCTGCGCGCATGCGTGGGCCTCTCGTCTCGGGGCTCATGTGGTCGTCGAACATAGCGACGGCCCCCGGGAGTCACAAGCCGGTGTATCCGAGGTCACGCCGCGGTCACACCACTTGACCGTACGTCATCCGGCAGCGGCCCGGGCCTCCGGTGCGAACTCCACGGGCAGCGTGCGCAGTCCGCGCATGATGAGCCCGCCGCGCCAGCGCAGGTCGTCCGGATCGGCGGCCAGCCGCAGGTCGGGCAGACGGCGCAGCAGGGTCGCGAGCGCCGTCTGCCCCTCCAGCCGCGCCAGCGGCGCCCCCAGGCAGTAGTGGATCCCGTGCCCGTACCCGAGGTGCTGGTTGTCGCGCCGGGCGAGGTCGAGGGTGTCCGGGTCGGCGAACCGCTCCGGGTCGCGGTCGGCGGCGGCCAGCACGACCAGCACCGGGTCGCCCTCGGCGATGCGCTGCCCGCCCAGCGTCAGGGACTCGGTGGCGAAGCGCCAGGTGGCCAGCTCCACCGGGCCGTCGTAGCGCAGGAGTTCCTCGACCCCCGTGGCCAGCAGGCTCTCGTCGCCCTCCGCGAGGGCGTTTTGCAGGCGTTCGCGCTGATCCGGGTTGCGCAGCAGGGCGTAGGTTCCGTTACCGATCAGGTTCACAGTTGTTTCGAAACCGGCAAACAACAGGATGAAGGCCATGGCGGCGGCCTCGTTCTCGGTGAGGTGCTCGCCGTGGTCGCTTGCCCGGATCAGCCCCGAAATGAGGTCTTCACCCGGGTCGTTGCGCTTTCGGTGGATCAACTCCGCGAGATAGCCCCGCATCTTCTTCACGGAGCGGGCCACTCCGCCGCGCGGGCCGCCGCCGTGGCGGATCATCATGCCCGCCCAGTCGCGGAAGTCGTCCTGGTCCTCGGGCGGGACGCCGAGCATGTCGCAGATCGCGTAGATGGGGAGCGGGAAGGCGAACTCGTGGATGAGGTCCGCCTCCCCCTTCTCGGCGAAGCCGTCGATGAGGCGGTCGGTGAGCTCCTGCACACGCGGGGCGAACTCCGCCACGCGCCGCGGCGTGAACGCCTTGGAGACGAGACGGCGGAGCCGGGTGTGGTCCGGGGGATCGATGTTGAGCAGGTGCGTCATGAGGTTGGCGCTGCGCTCGCCCGGGATGCCGGTCTTGCCCTTGCCGTGGGCGGACTGCTCGGAGTGGTGCACCGGGTTCTTCGAGAGCCGCTGGTCGGCGAGGGCCTGCCGGGCGTCGGCGTACCGGGTGACGAGCCAGGCCTCCACCCCGCTGGGGAGAGTGGTGCGGTGCACCGGGGAGTGCTCGCGGAGCCAGGCGTACGCCGGGTAGGGGTCGGCGGCGAACTCCCAGGTGAAGAGGTCGGGGGCGGCGGAGGTGTCGTTCTGGTGCACGGCACCGACGGTACTTCGTACCGCTACCGCGCCCCCGCGCCTCCGCTGCCGAAGGAGCCGCTGCCGCCCGGGCGCCACTTCTTGTCCTCTTCGGACGGCTCCTCCGGATGACTGCCCGGGTTGCGGATCTCGTGCGGCAGCACCCGCTCCCCGTCGGCCTCCGTCTGGAGCCGGTCCGACTCGCGGTGCCCGCGGACGTAGCCGACGGCGTCCTCGTCGTCGTCATGGCCCGGGCCGTGCTCGGGCGTCCGGGGACGGTCCCCCTCCTCGGGCGTCGTCCAGGCACCCATGCGCCGCTGCGGCTGCGAGGGCGGTGGCGGCTCCTGGTCGCGTTTCCGCATCCCGTAGGCCACCGCCCCGACCAGCAGGGCGACGACGAAGATCCCGACGATGAAGGGCGCGAGGCCGCCGAGGTAGGCGGGGAGGGCGAGTTCCATGGAACGGGAGTACCCCCCGGGCGCCTGGCCATGACCATCGCTAGGCCGAACGAATGAACGCATGATTCTTCGAGTGCGGGCCGTCCCCGACTGGTCGCGGCGGGCCTGCAGCCGAAAACCGGGCTCAGCGCCCCCGCTCGGCAGCCAGCACCGCATCCCGGTACACGCGGGATGCGGCCCGCAGCGCGGTCTCCGGCTCCACCCCCTCCGCCTCGGCCCGCACCGCGAGGGCCAGCAGTTCGTAGCCGATGCCCTCGCCCGCCGGGAGGGCCACGTCCAGGCCCTCGTGCCGCGCACGCGACGCCAGCTTCGCGGCCAGCGCCAGCGCCGGCTGGCCCAGCGGCACGCCCTCGGTGACGGACTCCCGGCGCTTCTCCTCCGCCTTCGTCCGCATCCAGTGCGCCTTGACCTCCTCCGGCGTCTCGGCGGTCTCCTCGCCGAAGACGTGCGGGTGACGGTGGATGAGCTTCTCGACGATCGTGCCCGCGACGTCGTCGACGGAGAACGGCTCGTCCGGGTCGTCCTGGGCGATCCGGGCGTGGAAGACCACCTGGAGCAGGACGTCGCCGAGTTCCTCGCGCAGCGCCTCCCGGTCCCCGGTCTCGATGGCCTCCAGGAGCTCGTACATCTCCTCCAGCCCGTACTTGGCCAGGTCCTCGTGGGTCCGTATGCCACTCCACGGGCAGGCGGCCCGGATCCGGTCCATGACCTGCACCAGGTCCAGCAGCCGGGCGCCGGGCAGATCGTACGAGCCGGGGAGCAGCTCCAGGGCGGGCATGGTCTCGCGCCCGGAGCCGGCCAGCCGGGCGAGGCCGTCGGTGAGGGCGGACTCGCCCTCGGCCGAGCTGATCACGACGGCGGTGCGCTGCTCGCGCACGCAGTAGTCGACGAGCTCGCGGGCGCCGGCACCGGCCTGTTCGACCTCGACCCCGGCCTCCCGCAGATACGGCAGCTGCGGGTGGTCGGGGTCGGCGCACAGCACCCGCCCGGCCTCGCGCAGCGCCTGCCACGCGGGCCAGGACAGCAGCCCCGGGGCGACCCGGTGGCTGGTGGTGAGGAGGACGATGCGGCCGGCGGAGTCCGTGGAGGCGTTCACACGGACGAGCCTATGCCGTGCCGTCGGCCCCGGCTCAGGCCGGTTGTTCGGGCGCGGTCGTCATGGGCCGCAGCCAGGGCTCCTGCGCGGGCCGCGCGGTGCCGCGCTTCGCGTCCCAGGAGCCGTAGCGCGGATTGACGTCGACGCGCAGCGCGTCGGAGGTCCGCATCAGGACGTCGTTGGTCCGCGCGGCCCCCAGCTTGCCGTCCAGCTTGCTGCGGACCAGGTCCATGGTCAGCGCCTGGTCGATCTGGTCGGGGGCGATGCCGAGCGCGAGGAACCTGCTCTCGACCGCGTCGGCGCCGCCGTTGGCCTTCTCGACCTTGGCGCGCTGCTCCTGGACCTCGCGGCGGGTGACCTGCACCCCGTTGTCCTCGCCGGCCTGCTCGATGATGCGGTACTGGATGAGCCGGACCAGGGTGTCCTGGCCGAGGCGGGCGCTGTCCGCCAGCATCTGCCGGCCCTGCGGCGAGGACTGCTGCGCGTCCCGCACGTCGTTCACCTGGCTCTGCAGCTGCGAGACGGTGATCCTGTCCTTGCCCACGACGGCCGCGGCACCCGGATGCGGGGCCGAGCCGCAGGCGGTGAGCAGGGGGGACGCGGTGAGCAGTGCGGCGGCGGAGACGGCGAGCGCGGTCCTGCGGCGGATCATGAAGCCTCCCGGGAAGGGGTACGGGCGGGCACAACGATCGGGCGTTGATCGATGGTAGGCGAACCGGCCCGGTCCGGGGGCCGTCTCCGCAGGAGAACCGGGAGAGCCGTTTCGCGTATCTTTTCGACATTCACGGTGCAGCGGTACAGAGAGGACAAGCCCCCCATGGAACCGGCAGTGGCCACGGCCCCGGCACGGCAGCGCGGCGCGTCCGCGGCCCGTACCGCCCTGCGCGCCCCCCGGCTCGACCCGTACCGGGTCGGCGGCGTCTTCTTCGTCCTCTACACCGCGCTCTCGCTGAGCCGGCACGTCCGCATGCTCACCATGTCCTGGGACCTGGGCATCTTCGAGCAGGCGATACAGGGCTACGCCCGGCTCGGCGCGCCGATAGCCGACCTCAAGGGGCCCGGCACCAATATCCTCGGCGACCATTTCAGCCCTGTCACCGCGCTGATCGCCCCCTTCTACCGGGTCTTCCCGTCCCCGGTGACCCTCCTGGTCGTCCAGGCCCTGCTGTTCGCCCTGTCCACGGTCCCGGTGACCCGGCTCGCCGCACACCTGCTGGGCCGCGGGCGCGGCCTCGCGATCGGGGTGGCGTACGGGCTGTCGTGGGGCGTGCAGCGGGCGGTCGACTTCGACTTCCACGAGATCGCCTTCGCGATGCCGCTGCTGGCCTTCTCCCTGGAGGCCGTGGTGCGGCGGCGGTGGCGGACCGCGGTGCTCTGGGCGGCACCGCTGGTGCTGGTCAAGGAGGACCTGGGGGTCACCGCCGCCGTCATCGGCGCGCTGGTGCTGATACGGCTGCGGGGCGTCCGCAGCGATCCGCGGGCGGCCGCGTGGGCCCTGGGGCTGGTGGGCTTCGGGCTCGTGGCGACGGCCGTGGCCCTCGGCGTGGTCATCCCGAGCTTCAACCACAGCGGGGCGTACGACTACTGGACCAAGCTCGACGGCAGCGGGGCCCCCGGGCCCGCCCCCGTCATCCCGCTCGACACCGCGATCCGCACGCTGCTGTGGATCGTGCTGCCCACGACGGGCCTGTTCGCGCTGCGCTCGCCCGTACTGATCGTCGCGCTGCCGACGCTGGGGTGGCGCTTCCTCTCCCACGACGACCACTACTGGGGCACCGACTGGCACTACAGCGCGGTCCTGATGCCGGTCGTCTTCATCGCCCTGGCGGACGCGCTGGCGGACGCGCCGCGCGCGGGCCGCGCCTGGCTGCGGACGTACGCGCAGCACCTGCCCGGCGCGGTGCTCGCGGCGGCGCTGGCGCTCACGGCCTCGCTGCCGCTGTACAGCCTGACGGTGCCGGACAGCTACCGGATACCGGCGAGCGTGAAGGCGGCGGAGGGGCTGCTGGACCGCATCCCCGACGGCTCCGTCGTCGAGTCCGACGTGGGCCCGATCAGCCGGCTGGTCAACCGGTGCCGGGTGCTGTGGATAGGGGACACCCGGGGGATCACGCCGGATTACGTCGCGCTGCGGGTCGGGGACGGACGGTCGGCGAAGGACCTGCTGGCCGAGGTGCAGAGGCTGCACCCCGGGGTCCGGTTCGATCTGTTCGGCGACGCGGGCGGCTACGTGGTGCTGCAGCGCGTCGGTTAGGCCTGGTCCCGTCCCCTATATATAGGGGACGGCCCTCTATATAGGGGACAGCCCTCAGCCCAGGATCGTGGTCAGGAACTCGCCGACCCAAGCCAACAGCTCCCGTCCGACCAAAGGCTTGCCGCCGATCGGGCGGGTCGCCGGGCGGGGGACCAGGATCTGCCGGGTCGCCGGCTTGAGCACCGTCCGCGGGTACAGCCGCTTCAGCCGCAGCTCCTGCGACTCCCGCAGGTCCACCGGGCCGAACCGCACGTTCGCCCCCTGCAGGGTGATGTCGGCGACCCCGCACGCCCGCGCCAGCATCCGCAGGCCGGCCACGAGCAGCAGGTTCTCCACGGGCTCCGGCAACTTGCCGTAGCGGTCGGTCAGTTCCTCGCGGACCGCCTTGATGTCCTCCTCGGAATTCGCCGAGGCGATCGCCCGGTACGCCTGGAGGCGCAGCTGCTCGCCCGGCGCGTAGTCGTGCGGAACGTGCGCGTCCACCGGGAGCTCGATCTTGACCTCCAGCGGCGGCTCCTCCTCCACGCCGCCCTCCAACGAAGCGCGGTAATCCGCGACGGCCTCGCCGACCATGCGGATGTAGAGGTCGAAGCCGACGCCCGCGATGTGGCCGGACTGCTCGCCGCCGAGCAGGTTGCCCGCGCCGCGGATCTCCAGGTCCTTCATCGCGACGTACATGCCCGCGCCCATCTCCGTGTGCTGGGCGATGGTGGCCAGGCGCTCGTGCGCCGTCTCGGTGAGCGGCTTCTCCGGCGGGTAGAGGAAGTACGCGTAGCCGCGCTCCCGGCTGCGGCCCACCCGGCCGCGCAGCTGGTGCAGCTGCGAGAGGCCGAAGTTGTCGCCGCGCTCGACGATCAGCGTGTTGGCGTTGGAGATGTCGATGCCGGACTCGACGATCGTCGTCGAGACGAGCACGTCGAACTTCTTCTCCCAGAAGTCGACGACGACCTGCTCCAGCGCGCTCTCTCCCATCTGGCCGTGCGCCGTGGCGATCCGCGCCTCGGGCACGATCTCGCGCAGCTTCGCGGCCGCCCGGTCGATGGACTCGACGCGGTTGTGGATGTAGAAGACCTGTCCCTCGCGGAGCAGTTCGCGGCGGATGGCGGCGCCGATCTGCTTCTGGTCGTACGGGCCGACGAAGGTGAGCACCGGGTGGCGCTCCTCCGGCGGGGTGGTGATCGTCGACATCTCGCGGATGCCGGTGACGGCCATCTCCAGCGTGCGCGGGATCGGGGTCGCGGACATCGTCAGCACGTCCACGTTGGCCCGGAGCTTCTTCAGCTGCTCCTTGTGCTCGACGCCGAAGCGCTGCTCCTCGTCGACGATGACCAGGCCGAGGTCCTTGAACTTCGTCTCGGAGGAGAAGAGGCGGTGCGTGCCGATGACGACGTCGACCGAGCCCTCGCGCAGGCCCTCCAGGACGGCCTTCGCCTCGGCGTCCGTCTGGAACCGGGACAACGCCTTGACCACGACCGGGAATTGGGAGTAGCGCTCGGAGAACGTGCCGAAGTGCTGCTGCACCAGCAGGGTCGTCGGCACCAGCACCGCGACCTGCTTGCCGTCCTGCACCGCCTTGAAGGCCGCGCGGACCGCGATCTCGGTCTTGCCGTAGCCGACGTCGCCGCAGACCAGGCGGTCCATGGGGACGGACTTCTCCATGTCCTCCTTGACCTCGGCGATGGTGGTGAGCTGGTCGGGCGTCTCGGCGTAGGGGAAGGCGTCCTCCAGCTCACGCTGCCAGGGGGTGTCCGTGCCGAAGGGGTGGCCGGGGGCGGCCATCCGGGCCGAGTAGAGCTTGATCAGGTCGGCGGCGATCTCCTTGACGGCCTTCTTGGCGCGCGCCTTGGTCTTGGTCCAGTCGGCGCCGCCGAGCCGGTGCAGCGTGGGGGCCTCGCCGCCGACGTACTTGGTGACCTGCTCCAGCTGGTCGGTGGGGATGTAGAGGCGGTCGCCCGGCTGGCCGCGCTTGGCGGGGGCGTACTCGACGAGCAGGTACTCGCGGGTGGCGCCCTGGACGGTGCGCTGGACCATCTCGATGTAGCGGCCGACGCCGTGCTGCTCGTGGACGATGTAGTCGCCGGCCTGGAGGGTCAGCGGGTCGATCGTCTTGCGGCGGCGGACCGGCATCCGGCCCAGGTCCTTGCTGGCGGACTTCTGGCCGGAGAGGTCGGTCTCCGTCAGGACGGCGATCTTCAGCTTGGGGTCGACGAAGCCGGTGTCGATGCCCGCGCAGGAGACGTGCACGACGGACGGGGCGACCGTCTCCAGGTCGGCGTCGAGGCGGGCGGCGATGCCCTCGCCGCCGAGCACCTCGACGGTGCGGGCGGCCGGGCCGTGGCCCTCGGTGAGGAAGACCGTGCGCCAGCCGTCGGCCAGCCAGCCCTTGGTGTCGGCCAGGGCGCGGGCGGTGTCGCCGCGGTAGGTCTCGGGGGCGTGCATGCCGAGCTTGAGGGTGTCGCCGTCGCCCTCGTCCTCACCTGCGGCGAAGGGACTCACCGACCACCACATCATGCCGAGCTCGCGGGCCCGGTCGCGGACGTCGGCGATGCTCCACAGGGAGGCCGCGTCCACATCGATCGGGGCCTCGCCGCCGCCCGCGGTGGCGGCCCAGGAGGCCTGCAGGAACTCCTGGCTCGTCGCCACGAGGTCCGCGGCGCGCGTGCGCACCCGCTCCGGGTCGCACACGACCGCCATGCTGCCGGCCGGCAGGACGTCCAGCAGCAGCTCCATGTCGTCCACCAGGACGGGCGCGAGGGACTCCATGCCGTCCACGGCGATGCCCTCGGCGATCCTGCCGAGCAGCTCGCCCAGCTCGGGGTGCTCCTCGGCGAGGGCCGCGGCCCGCTCCCGGACGGAGTCCGTCAGCAGCAGCTCGCGGCAGGGCGGGGCCCACAGGCCGTGCTCGGCGATCTCCAGGGAGCGCTGGTCGGCGACCTTGAAGTAGCGGATCTCCTCGACGTCGTCGCCCCAGAACTCGATCCGGAGCGGGTGCTCCTCGGTCGGCGGGAAGACGTCGAGGATGCCGCCGCGGACCGCGAACTCGCCGCGCTTCTCGACCAGTTCGACGCGTGCGTAGGCGGCCGCGGCCAGGGCGTCCACGACCTCCTCCAGGTCCGCGGCCTGCCCGGTGCGCAGGCTGACGGGCTCCAGGTCGCCGAGCCCCTTGACCTGCGGCTGCAGCACGGAGCGCACGGGCGCGACGACGACGCTCACCGGCCCCGCGGCCGGGTCGTCCTTGCGCGGGTGCGCGAGCCGGCGCAGCACGGCGAGGCGGCGGCCGACGGTGTCGGAGCGCGGGGAGAGCCGCTCGTGCGGCAGCGTCTCCCAGGACGGGTACTCCACGACCGCGTCCTCGGGGAGGAACGAGCGCAGCGCGGCCGCGAGATCCTCGGCCTCCCGGCCCGTCGCCGTCACGGCGAGCACAGGCCGCTGTGCGTCCCGGGCCAGCGCGGCGATGGCGAAGGGCCGCGCGGCGGGCGGCCCGACCAGGTCGATGTGCGGCCGGTTGCCGTCGCCCGCGGCCTTGACCGCTTCGGCGAGCGCCGGATCGTTGACGACGGCGTCGAGCAGACCGTGCAGGCTCATGGAGGGCATCCCGTCCCGGGGGTGGGCAAGCGGACAACGCGAATCGCCCGACGCGTGCGTACGGGCCGGGGTGCTTCCAGACTACGACGGGGCGGTGACACCGCGCCCTGAAACCTCTCCCCAGGAAGGTGCGGGAAGTGTACAGTTCTGCACATGAGTGAAACCCTGCCGATCACCGAAGCGCGTGCCCGCTTCGGCACTCTCGTGCGCCGGGCCTCGCACGCCCGCGAGCGCATCACGATCACCGATCACGGTCAACCGGCCGCAGTGCTGATAAACCCGCAGGAACTCGCCGAGATCGAAGATGCCCTCGCACTCGCCCACTACCGGGAGCGCAAGGCGGCGGGCCAGGTCGCAAGCGTCCCCCATGACGAGGTCCGCGCACTCCTCGGCCTGGAGCGCGGTTGACCTACGAAATCGTCTGGGACGAGCAGGCGATCGACAACGCCACCCGGTTCCTCAAGGAGGACCCGGACGGGCTGCGGCTGCTCTTCGACTCCATCGACCTCCTGGCGGAGAATCCTCGCCCGGCCGGGGCCGCCGAGTACGGATCACCCGATCTTCGACGCCTGCACGTCGGGCGGTACCGGGTGCTGTACGAGATCACGGAGCGCACCGTCACCATCGTGATCATTCACGTCGGCCGCGTCGGCTGACAGCCGCTCGAGCACTGTCGACGATCCCCCGGATCTCGTCCATCGCCGCCCGCCATGCCGGGTCCTCCCGGTCGAGAGACTGGGCGGCGTGCTCGGCCGCGTGAAGGCGGCGGGCGACGTCGGGGAACCGTTCGACCTCGATCACGGTGGCCCACTTCAGCTGGAACAAGGCGATCGGCCCGAAGCTGTTGGACTGCGTGGCCATCGTGAAGACCGTGTCCCGCTCCGCCGTCATCTCCGCCAGCCGGGACGGCGCGACCTGCGCCAGCGCCGCCCGCAGCGCGGGGAACGGCTCCTCGGGTCCGGGGGCCGGCGTTCCCCCACCGTGCACCGGTTGTATGAGCGCTCTCCCGATCTCGATTTCCGCCTGTCCGCTTGTCACCCGATGTGACGGGTTTACAGCTTCCCGCCCCGCCCGCACCGCATGACCCTCGACGATGGTGCCCGGTCGCGTCCGCGGGGCGGGGAGAGGCGGGAAAAGGGGGCGTACGGAGAAACGGCGCGCGCAGAACCTGTGAATCCCGTCCCCGGACAAGACATTTGATGCTTGAGGGAATTAGTGTTCGGTGTTATGGCCGAGGGGGGCTCGTGCAACCCCCCTTCGCACGGCCGCCGGTCTCCCAAGGAAGCAGCCTCCGTGAAGATACTTCAGACTCGCGCTGCCAGCGTCTCCCGCCAGGGACTGTGCACTGCTCTGCTCGTCGCCAGTCTCACCACCGCGGCCGTGGGCGCGAGCCCGCCGCACAACACCGCGGACGGGGGCGACCCGACACCGGGACCCGACAACCCGCAGAGCCGGCCGCACGGCTCCCCCAACCTCACCCTGCCCGACCTGGTCCCGCGGCCCGGCGCCAGCGGAAGACCCGGCACCAGCACGCCCGGTGACGCTCCGGACGGTGCGACGGGCATTCCCGCGACGGCCCTCGCCGCGTACAAGCACGCCGAGGACCTCGCCAAGGACCTCTACCCCGGCTGCCACATCCCGTGGCAGCTGATCGCCGGCATCGGCAAGGTCGAGTCCGAGCACGCGAGCGGCTACGGCCTGCGCTCCGACGGCTCGACCGAGAAGCCGATCATCGGCCCCGCCCTGACCGGCGACAAGTTCGCGCTCGTGAAGGACACCGACGGCGGCAAGTGGGACGGCGACCCCGTCTACGACCACGCCGTCGGGCCCATGCAGTTCATCCCGTCCACGTGGGAGAGCTACGGCGCGGACGGCCGCGGCCTGGGCATCAAGGACCCCAACAACATCTTCGACGCGGCGGCCGGCACCGCCCGTTACCTGTGCGCCGGCAACAAGGACCTCAGCAACCCCGCAGACCTCGACAGGGCGATCCTGAGCTACAACAGCTCCCGCGACTACGTGAACGCGGTCGAGGCCTGGATGCGCACGTACCAGAGCGGCGAGGCCGTCTCGCTGCCCGACACCGGGCACGGCTCGGGCCCGACCGGCACCCCGCCGCCCGTGAGCGTGCCGCCGGCGCGGAAGCCGGAGCGGCCCTCGGCACCGAGCACGCCGAACGCGCCGAGCAAGCCCGGCAATTCGAGCAGGCCGAGCGAACCGTCCAAGCCGTCCGAGCCCTCCAAGCCGTCCGAGCCGTCTCAGCCGTCCAAGCCGGGCGGCGGTGGCGACCAGGGCGGGGACCACAGCGGCGACAAGCCCACTCCGCCGACCCCGGCCAAGCCGGTGGCCGACCACCTCGAACGGCTCGGCGACGGCGGCACGTTGACGGCCACGGCGGGCGAGACGTTCGACGCCCGGCCGGGCGTCAAGGTCCTGGACAAGAACGGCAAGCCGGTGCCGAAGGCCGAGGTCCGCTTCGAGATCATCGGTGACACCGGGGCGAGCTTCCCGGGCAAGGGCGACGACCGCACGGTCACCGCCACCGTCACCGCGGGCGAGGACGGCGTGGCCACCGCACCGCAGATCACCGCGGGCGACGTGACGGGCAAGTTCACCGTGCGCGCCACGGTGAAGGACGTCGCTCCGGCCACCGACTTCGCCGCCGACGTCGAGGCGCGCAAGGCGGACGAGCTCGCCCTCGTCGGCAAGAAGATCCTGACGGCGGCCCCGATGGGCTCGTTCGCCGAGCGCATCAAGGTCGAGTCCCTCGGCAAGGGCAAGCCGGTCGCCGGCACGGTGGTGACGGCCACGGTCTACGCGGACGGCAAGCCGGCCGAGACGACGGGCCCGTTCTTCAAGGACAAGGCGGGCAGTCCGGTCCGCACCGTGACGCTCGCGCCGACCGGCAAGGACGGGGTGGCCGAGGTGCCGGAACTGTTCACGGGCGGACAGCCGGGCAGTTACGTACTCCGCCTCACGACGGAGGACGGCCTGCTGGTGACGGTCTCGTTGGTGGTGCAGGCGAAGTAATTGCGTTTCCCCGCGCCCCATAAGGGGCGCGGGACCGTTACATGTGCGGCTCCGCCGCGTGGGCGCGAGCAACCACAGCAGACCTCAGCTTTCCCCGACATCCTCCGCAACAGGCTTGCCGGTCAACGCCGCCAGGCTATGGCGCACATGCGCCATGTGCGACCGCAACTCCTCGCGCCGCTCCTCGTGCTCCCGCAGCACCCGCTCGGTCTCCCGCGCGACCCGCTCCTCGCGCACCCGCGCCTGCGCGAGCACGGCCGCCGCCTGCGCCTCGGCGTCCTCCTGGCCGTGCCGGGCCGCCTCCTCCGCATCCGCGTAGTGGCGCTGCGCATCGTTCAGGGCCGTGCGGCCGTACTCCTCCATCGCCGCCACCCGGGCGTCCATCGCCGCCTCGCGCTCGGCGATCTCGCGGCCGGCCGCGTCCCAGCGCTCCGCGTGGTCCTTCTCCTGCTCGGCGAGCGCCTGCGCGGTGCGCCGGCGCATCTCCTTCAGGGCCGCGAGGGACTCCTCCCGGCGCTGGGTCACCTCGTGGCGCACCTTCGTGCGCAGGTCGTCGGAGACGGACTCGGCGGCGAGACGGGCCTGCCGGGCCCACTCCTCCGCCTCCGCCCGCACCGCCACGGCGTACTCGTGCGCCGCGTCGCGGAGTTCGCGGGCGTGCGACCCGGTGGCTTCCTGGAGGTCGGCGACGGCCGCCTCGGCGCGCTCGCGCAGGCCCACGGCCTCCAGCTCGGCGGTGGTCAGCAGGCCCTGGGCGCGCGGGCCCAGGGTGTCGTACGTCTGCGGCGGGAGCTTGGAGACGACGTCGGCGAGCCGCCGCACCTCGTCCTCCATCTCCCGCCCGAGGACGGTCAGTCGCGCGGCACGCTCCCATGCGGAGTCGCGCTGGCGCGCCAACTCCGTGAGGGCGCGGTCGACCTGCTCGGGCCGGTAGCCGCGACCCCGTACGACAGCGAATCCGTCAGGAGACACCGATGAACTCATCCCTGTAGCCCCTTATATCCGGAAATCCGGTATGCGACGCGGTCCGGCGTCCCATCATTCCTGGACGGGAGAGGCGCTCTTGACACGACACTCCGCCCCGTCTTGTGCACAGGGCGCCCGTCCCGCCGTCCACGGGTCGAGCGCCCTGTGCCGTCCACGCCTCGGCCGGCCGCTAGAAGAGACCGTCCCACATCTGCTCCAGCAGCACGGCCCACCAGTTCTCCGGCGAGGAGAGGGCCACCGGGTCCAGTGCCGCCAGTTGTTCCTGGAAGTCCACGGTCCAGCGCCCGGCCTGCTCCGGCGTCAGCCCGTAGCGCCAGCGCCACATTTTGCCGAGCAGCGCCAAAGAGCGTACGAACTGAGGAAGGCTCGTGTTGACGAACTGCGGCACGGCCGCGCGCCCGTCGGGCCCGGCCTCCAGGGGGACGGCCACGATGTGCGCCGTACCGTACTGCACGCACAGCTGGCGGCCGTAGTCGCTGCCCATCACCAGGTACGAACCGGCGTCCGCCGCCGGCTGCACCCCGCGCTCGACGGCGAGCTCGGCGAGCGTCGGCACCGGGCGGCCCGGCTGGGCCTGCCCCCAGAAGAACGGGCCGAAGTCGACGGGCACGCCCGCCTGGACGAGGGTCTGCGCGACGACCTCCGGCACGCCCTGGCGCGACACGGCGCGCTGGTCGAAACGGAAGACGCCCTGCGGGCCGAAGGACTCGGCGAGTTCCCGCCCGATGACGTCCGGCGCCGCGGGCGGGGCCGGACGCACCTGGCTCGGGTGCGGCAGCGGCGCCCGGTTCGGCGCGGGGCGCGCCGGGCCGTCGGCGACCTGGTGCAACTCGCCCTGGTGCGCGACGAGATGACGCACGCCCTGCTGCCGGGTCGCGTGGTCGCGCCCGTAGGCGGCGGTGTGGCTGATCCGCACCTGCGGCCAGGTCTCGCGCACCATGCGGGCGCAGTAACCGCCCGGCAGATCACAGGACTCGAGCTCGGTGTGCAGCTCGACGACGGACTGCGGGGGCACGTTCATGCCGCGCAGCTCGTGCAGGATCTGCCACTCCGGGTGCGGCGTGCCCGGCGCACTGCGCCGGATGATCTGCTGCTCGGACCCGTCCTGGGCCCGGTACCGCACCACGGCCATGTACCCGGGCCCCACGGTGGGCGGCCCGGCGGAGGGCTGGGGGTACCCGTACCCCTGCGGGGCGGCGGGGGGCTGGGGCGCGGGACCCCCTGCGGGGGCGCCGGGGATACCGGGGGGCCGGGGCGCGGGACCCCCTGCGGGGGCGCCGGGGATGCCAGGAGGCTGGGGTGCGGCCGGCGCCTGCGGGCCGTTCGGCCCGGCGAGCGGGGCCCCTCCGGGGACGCCGGGAGGCTGAGGTGCGGCCGGCATCTGCGGGCCGTTCGGCCCGGCGAGCATCGTGGCGGCGTGATGCACGGCGGGCCCCTGCCCGGGCCCCTGCGGGGGGCTCGGGGGCTGGACGGGTCCGCCGGGCCCCTGCGGGGCGAACATGGTGGCGGCGTGGTGCACGCCGCCGGGCGGGGTGCCGCCGGGCGCGGGCGGGGCGCCACCGGGGACACCGGGTGCGCCGGGAGGCGCGGGCGGGTTGCCACCGGGGCGTGCGGGGGCGCCCGCCATGGCACTGGGGTCGGCCAGCATCGTGGCGGCGTAGTGCCGGTTCCCTCCGGGGGTTCCGGGGGCTTGGGGGGCGTTCGGGGTGGCCGCGCCCTGCGGGGTGCCGGAGGCGGCGGCTGCGCCCTGGGGCGCGTTGGGAATACCGGGCGGCTGCGGGGGGCCAGGGATGCCAGAGGCTGCCGGACCGCCGGTGCCCTGCGGGGCGTTCGGGGCACCCGGGACGCCGGGGATGCCGGGCGGCTGCGGGGGGTTGGGGGCACCCGGGACCGCCGGGGCGCCGGGCGGCTGCGGGAGGCCGGGGATGCCGGGGGATGCCGGACCACCGGTGCCCTGCGGGGTGTTCGGCGCACCCGGGACGCCGGGGACACCGGGCGCCTGCGGGCCGTTGGGCGCGCCGGGGGCCGAGGGGCCACCGATGCCCTGCGGGATGCTGGGGGGCACTGGTCCGCCGATGCTCTGCGGACCGCCCGGCACGCCGGGGGCTGCCAGACCGCCCTGCGGGGCGCCAGGAGTCACCGGACCACCGATGTCCTGCGGGCTCCCGCCCGCAGGTCCGCCCGGCATGCCGGGAGCCACCGGACCGCCGGTTCCCTGCGGGGCACCGGGGACACCCGGGACCGCCGGAGCACCGGGCACGCCGGAGGCCGACGGGTCGCCCGCGCTCTGCGAACCGCCGGGCACGCCGGGAACCGACGGACCACCGGGCATGCCGGGAGTCGCCGGACCGCTGCCGCCCTGCGGGACACCAGGAACGCCCGGGGCCGCGTGAGCACCGGGGATGCCAGGTGACTGCGGAGCGTCGGGCATGCCAGGGGCCGCAGGGCCACCGATGCTCTGCGGACCGCCCGGCACGCCGGGCACCTGCGGTGTGCCAGGGCTCACCGGACCACCGACGCCCTGCGGGACGCCGGGTGCGCCAGGTGCCGCCGGGCCAACCATGTTCTGCGGGACGCCAGGCCCGCCCAGGGCATGGCCGCCGGACGCGCCGAGAGGCACCGGGCCGCCAGTGCCCTGCGGAGCACCAGGTGCACCCGGAACCGCCGGGCCACCGGGAACACCGGATACGCCAGGGGTCGAGGGGCCAGCGACACCCTGCGGAGCACCGGGCGCACCCAGGTCGCCAGCGGACGGGCCAAGGCCTGCCGGGCCACCCGGGACGCCCATGCCCTGCCGGACCCCAGGGCCACCAAGGCCCTGCGAACCGCCAGAGGCATCCGCGCCCTGCGGGGCGTGGGCCATGCCAGGGGCCATCGGGTCGCCGGGTGCCTGCGGGGCACCCGGAATGCCCGGGCTCTGAAGGCCAACGGGCGCACCGGGCGCACCCGGCGCGGCATGGCCGTGCGCCGCACCCGGCGCACCCGGAGCCTGCGCAGCAGCACCCGGCAGAGCCGGTGCGATCGCCGTGGCCGGCAGCGCACTGCCCCGCGGCAGCAGTTCCGTCTTCGCGTCCGAACGCACGCCCGGCGGCGGCGTGTCGTCGGCGTCCGAACCCGACAGTGCCGGCGTCAGCACCGTCGCCGGCAGACCCACCGAGCGGTCGTCGTCCTCTTCGGCACCCGCCCAGGGGGCCGCACCCACAGCGGACTTGTCCACGTCCTCCCAGGACATGGCCGCCCCGGTGTCGCCGCTGTCCCCCGCCGGAGGCGCCCCGGCGTCCGAACCCGACAGCGCCGGCGTCAGCACCGTCGCCGGCAGACCCACCGAGCGGTCGTCGTCCTCTTCGGCACCCGCCCAGGGGGCCGCACCCACAGCGGACTTGTCCACGTCCTCCCAGGACGTGACCGCCGCAGTGCCGTCACCGCCTCCCGCCGGAGGCGTCCCGGTACCGTCACCACCCGCCCCCACCGGAGGCGTCCCGGCACCGTCACCATCCCCCGCCGGAGGCGAGGACGGCGTCCTGCGGTCCGGGATCCCCATCGCGTCCGCCGCGTCCTGCAGCCACTGCGGCGGCGACAGCAGGAACGACGTCGCCTCCAGGTCCACCCGGCGCGGCGGTGCCGCGTCCGGGGCCGGTTCGTCCACGGGCACCGTTCCGTACTCCTCCTCGTAGCGGCGGATCACCTCGCCCACCGGCAGTGCCGGCCACAGCGTCGTCTCACCGCTGTCCCGGGCGATCACCAGGCGGGCGCCGCCGCCCCCGGAGCCGCCCTCGGCCCAGGCCACGAAGCCCAGGTCGAACTCCCTTACCTGCACCTCGCGGTGGAGGTATCCGGGCACGTCGCCGTTGACCCAGCGCTCCGCCCGTTCCTGCGCCTGCGCGAACGTCACCATGCGCCGCTCACCCCTCCACCGGAACGGCGTACGCGAAGCCGCCGTCCACCATCAGGTTCGCCACCGTCTCCAGCTCCGGCGGTCCGCCGGCCAGCCGCATCAGGAAGGCGTCGAAGTCCTCGCCGCAGGGCAGGAGGAGGTGCTCCACCCGCTCCTGCACCGTCCGGCCGTCGTGGTCCCGGGCGTCGTCGTACGCGCAGAACCACACCGAACCGACCGCTTCGCCCTTCACCTTGACGGCGAGGACGCCGCCCTGGACGAAGGCCACACCCAGGTAGTCCTTGGTGAGGTGGTCCCGCAGGCACTTGTTGACGTAGACGAGGTCGTTGACCGCCGCCTCCTCGCGCACCGTGAAGAACGGCTGGTCGATCAGCAGGCCCAGCTCCGCGTCCAGCGCCGCGCCCACGGGTACGCAGCCGCCCGCCGCCTTGAGGAAGGAGCGGTACGCGTCCGGCAGGCGGTAGCCGAGGTCCTCCTCGACGCCCTGGACCTGTTCCTCCGTCACCGCGAGCTCCCGCTGCGGGAGCGCGAAGTGCACGGGACGGGTCTCCTGCAGCGGGCGGGTGCCGCGCTTGTCCTGGTCCACGAGGGCCGTCGTCAGGCCGCCGTGGTGCCGGAGCAGCGCCTTGACCTCGACGGGGACCAGCTCCAGGCGCCGGGTGCCGGCGACGTGGTGCCAGGTCCAGCCGTGCGGGGTGGCCACCGGCGGCATGCTCGCCCACAGCTCGTGGCCCGCCGCGCAGAGCGCGGCGTTGGCCGACACGTAGTCGGTCAGCCGCAGCTCGTCGACGCCGAAGCCCTCCGGGGGCTCCGCGATCTCGGCGGCGGCCCTGGCGTACGCGGAGAAGTCCGGAAAGCCGTTCTCGTCCACCCGGACGCCCTTGGGATGACGGGCGTGCCGGACCGGGTCCGGGAAGTGCACGACCTGCCCGGCATAGGCCGCGTTCGGTGGCGCGGCCTGCTGCCCGAGCCGACCTGAAGTCATGGCGGAAGCCCCCTACTGACTGCCTGCTGTCTCCTGGAGACCCGGCCGCAGGCCGAGCACACCTCGTGACCGACAAGCCTATGCGGTGCCGCAAGACGTGATTCCGCCGCTGCCCCGCACCCGCCCCGCGCCTATGCCGCCGACATCCGACCGGCGCTTGCAACCGCGTACACCGGCGCGGCGTGAATACCGATATGACCCCGCCGCAGCTCCACTCCCACGGCGACAACTCGTGCCCCCTCAGCCATCACGCGGCACACCAGGCGCACGCAACGCCGACCTGCCTTCCGCACCCGCCACCCCATTTGGCAGTCTGATCCCCGCAACAGGGGGATTGCACGGGAGGGAAGTACCACCATGCACACGACTCAGGACCGCCAGACCGAGGGCGGTACGCCCGGCGACCCCCGGCTCACCTGGAGTTCCACCGAGGACGCGGACAGACCGCCCGCACTGCTGCACCGCCGCGACGGGATCCTGCCCGCGGTCGCCGCGGCGCTCTCCGTCCGCGGCGAGACCCTCACCTGCACCGGCGGCAAGGCCGACCAGCCGCCCCGGCTGCACCCCCTCGTCCAGGACTTTCTGGACACCCTCACCAGCGACCGCCGCGAGCGCTTCACCGGCCGCTGCCCGGAAGCGGTCCTGCTGACCCGCTTCCTCACCGGCTTCGAGGGCGGCCGCAGCAAACGCGCCTCCCGCAAACCCCTCACCCACGGCGAGGCCCGGCGGGCCCTCAAGCAGGCCAAGCTGACGGCCCGCCACATCCGCGAAGACGGCGACCCGCTGCACGGCGGCTACGCCCCGCCCTGCCGCTCCTGTACCGCGCTGCTGGCCCACTTCGGCGTACGCTCCGTCGATCCGGCCCCCTCGACCCATGGCAGGAACTGACCACCACACCATGCGCGCTTTCGACCGCACCGCCGCCACCCGTTTCCCCGTCGCCGTCGACGCGGCCCTGCGCGAGGCCGGGTGGCAGCCCGGACGCTGGGACATCAAGGCCGCCGAGCAGTGGGCCGACGCCCTGCGCTCCCACGTCTCGCCCGCCGGGCACCGGCACACCGTCTTCCCCGCGGCCGTGGAGGCGTGGGCGGAGTTCGGCGGACTGCGCATCGCGTCGTCCGGGCCGGGGCGGCACATCGCGCCGACGCCGTTCGAGATCGACCCGATGCACGGGCTGCACCTGGCCCGGACCGTCGCCGACCTGGGGCGGGCACTGGGGGCGGACGTGTGTCCGCTGGGCCGTGAGCTGGACGGCCAGGCGCTGCTGGCCATCGACGCGCACGGGCGGGTGTACGGGCTGGACCATGCGGGGGACTGGTACCTGGGGTCGGATATCGATCATGCGATCGGGACCCTGGTGACGGGGACCCGCCCGTCACGCCTCTCGGCCGGCACCCGGCAACAGGGCTAGGGCGTTCGCGCCCCGTCAGGGGCGCGGGGAACTGCGCGACCAGCCACAGCCGGCCCGCAGCCGACCCACCGGCCCATGTCCGGGGCGAAGCCCCGACGGGGCGCCCCCGGCACCCCCTAAGCCGGTATGACCGCCGAAACGCGGAAGCCCCCCGCATCCGTCGGCCCCGACACGAACACGCCCCCCAGCGCAGCCACCCGCTCCCGCATGCCGATCAGGCCGTTGCCGCCGCTCGGCAGCTCGGGGCCCCGGCCGTCCGACGGGCCGTTCTCCACCTGGAGGGCGACCTCCGCCTCCCGGTGCGCCACGCGCACCACCGCCTTCGCGCCGGGTGCGTGCTTGTGCACGTTCGTCAGGGCCTCCTGCACCACCCTGTAGGCCGTGCTCTCCACCGGCGCCGCGTACGACCGCTCCTCGCCCTCCATGGACAGCTCCACGACCATCCCGGCCGTGCGCGACTGCTCGACCAGGTCGCCCAGCTCCTCCAGCGACGGCCCGGCGGCGTCCCCGGCCGCCCTGACCCGCGCCGACGCGGCGGCCGCCACGGCCGCGAGCCGCTCCGGCTCTTCCGGGGCGGGGGCGGCGGGGGCGTCCGAAGCCGTCCGCAGGACGCCCAGCATCGAGCGCAGCTCCGTCAGCGCCTGCCGGCCCATGTCGCCGACCAGGGCCGCGTTGCGGGACGCCTTCTCGGGGTCCTTGAGGGCCACCGCCTGCAGGGCCGCCGCGTGCACCACCATGAGCGACACCCGGTGGGCCACCACGTCGTGCATCTCGCGCGCGATCCGGGTGCGCTCCTCGTTGCGGGCCCACTCGGCCCGTTCCTCCGCGCGGTCGGCCAGCAGGGACAGCTCGCGCTCCAGGCCGTCGGCGCGCTCGCGCAGGCTCTCCACCAGGCGGCGGCGGGCGCCGACGTACAGGCCCATGAGTACCGGCGGTGCCGTCAGGCCGAGGGCCATCACCAGGGAGAAGACCAGCGTCGCCCAGAATCCGGGGCGGTAGGCGTCCTGCGGCATGTCGCGGTGGAAGCGCGCGAGCGTGACGATCAGCGTCCCGGCGAAGGAGGCGCCGGACAGGACGACGATGATGCGGCGCGGGACGTCCGAGGCCGCGAGGGTGTAGAGGGCGACGATGCCGAGCAGCAGGCCCATCTCGGCCGGGGTGATCGCGATGGACACCAGCACCACCGCGACGGGCCAGCGCCGCCGCAGCAGCAGCGTGGCCCCCACGGGTATCCCCGCCAGGCCGACGAGCGCGGCCGGCAGTCCGGCCTCGTTCGCGAAGGAGACGCCCTCCAGCATGCATTCGAGCGCCGACACCAAGGCCAGCACCGCATCCAGCGCCAGGCCCCGCCGGCGCGCCCACCACCACGGCCCCGCAGGCGCGCCCCGCGCGCCTGCGTCCGTGATTGCCCCCGTTGTGGTCATACCACCCAGACTACGGGCGGGTGCCACCGCTTTTCCCGGGGTGCGCAGCAGTACAAGGGCACATACCGTCGCGTCGGAGGGCGGCGGTACGGCATAGTGTGGGGTACCCGGCGGACAGGTCTTGGCCAATGTCCGATTCGGGTGAGATTGCTATCCCCTGTGGTGTAATTGGCAACACTACGGTTTTTGGTGCCGTCTTTCCAGGTTCGAGTCCTGGCGGGGGAGCTTCAGTTCCGGCCCTTTTTCTTCGGTTTCCTCCGGGCCCTACCGTTTCCTTCCGGGTCCTCCCCCGTGATTTCCGTCCCGCTCCGAGGCCCTGACCAGGCAGTCGTTCCCGGGGCGCGTTTCGGCCGCAAGACTCACCGGTATCCTTCGGGTGTCCACCACTCGAAGCCAAAGGACACACCCGTGAGCGCCAACCGCCCGGCAGCCGTCGTCGTCCTCGCAGCGGGTGAGGGCACCCGCATGAAGTCGGCGACCCCCAAGGTCCTGCACACCCTCTGCGGCCGCTCCCTCGTCGGACACGTCGTCTCCGCCGCCCGCGAGCTGGACCCGGAGCACCTGGTCGTCATCGTCGGCCACGCCCGCGAGCAGGTCTCCGCGCACCTGGCCGAGACGGACCCGGGCGTCCGCACCGCCGTGCAGCACGAGCAGAACGGCACCGGCCACGCCGTGCGCATGGGCCTGGAGGAGCTCTCGGACAGCGGTGTCGCGCTCGACGGCACCGTGGTCGTGGTCTGCGGCGACACCCCGCTGCTGACGGGTGGGACGCTGGCGCGCCTGTCGGAGACCCACGCCGCCGACGGCAACGCGGTCACGGTCCTCACGGCCGAGGTCCCGGACTCCACCGGCTACGGCCGCATCGTGCGCGACGCCGCGACCGGCGCCGTGACCGCGATCGTCGAGCACAAGGACGCCACCGACGAGCAGCGCGCCATCCGCGAGATCAACTCCGGGGTGTTCGCCTTCGACGCCCAGCTCCTGACGGACGCGCTCGGCAAGGTCCGCACGGACAACAGCCAGGGCGAGGAGTACCTGACCGACGTCCTGGGCATCCTGCGCGAGGCCGGGCACCGGGTGGGCGCGGCCGTGGCCGGCGACCACCGCGAGATCCTGGGCATCAACAACCGCGTCCAGCTGGCCGAGGCGCGCAAGCTGCTCAACGAGCGCCTGCTGCACGCCGCGATGATGAGCGGCGTGACCGTCGTGGACCCGGCCACCACCTGGGTCGACGTCACCGTCACCTTCGAGCCCGACGCGCTCGTCCAGCCCGGCACCCAGCTCCTCGGCGCCACCCACCTGGCCGCAGGCAGCGAGGTCGGCCCCAACACCCGCCTGACGGACACGTCCGTGGGCGCCGGCGCGCGCGTCGACAACACGGTCGCCGTCTCGGCGCGGATCGGCGAGGGCGCCGTCGTCGGCCCGTTCGCATACCTCCGTCCGGGTACGAACCTGGGCCGGAAGTCCAAGGCCGGGGCCTACGTCGAGATGAAGAACGCCGAGATCGGCGAGGGCACCAAGGTCCCGCATCTGTCGTACGTCGGCGACGCCACGATCGGCGAGTACACCAACATCGGTGCCGCCAGCGTGTTCGTGAACTACGACGGAGTGAGCAAGCACCACACCACGATCGGTTCGCACTGCCGGACCGGTTCGGACAACATGTTTGTGGCTCCTGTCACGATCGGGGACGGCGCCTACACGGCCGCCGGCTCGGTCATCACCAAGGACGTGCCCCCGGGCGCCCTGGCCGTCGCCCGCGGCCAGCAGCGCAATATCGAGGGCTGGGTGGCGCGCAAGCGCCCGGGAAGCGCCGCCGCAGACGCCGCTTCCGCAGCTCACCGGACCACCGACGGAGAGCAGTGACCGTGACACCGGGACGCCGTGCGGGGCGTACCGTGATAAGCGCACACAAAGCGACATCCAAGGAGATTGTGCTGTGACCGGGATCAAGACGACCGGCGAGAAGAAGCTCATGCTCTTCTCCGGCCGCGCCCACCCCGAGCTTGCCGAGGAGGTCGCGCACCAGCTGGGCGTCGGCCTGGTCCCGACCAAGGCATTCGACTTCGCCAACGGCGAGATCTACGTCCGCTTCCAGGAGTCCGCGCGCGGCGCCGACTGCTTCCTGATGCAGAGCCACACGGCTCCCATCAACAAGTGGGTCATGGAACAGCTGATCATGATCGACGCGCTGAAGCGGGCCTCGGCCCGCTCCATCACGGTGATCGTGCCGTTCTACGGCTACGCCCGTCAGGACAAGAAGCACCGCGGCCGTGAGCCCATCTCCGCCCGCCTGGTCGCCGACCTGTTCAAGACCGCGGGTGCGGACCGGATCCTCACGGTCGACCTGCACACCGACCAGATCCAGGGCTTCTTCGACGGCCCGGTGGACCACCTGTTCGCGCTGCCGATCCTCGCGGACTACGTGGGCGCCAAGGTCGACCGCGACAAGCTCACCGTCGTCTCCCCCGACGCCGGCCGCGTGCGCGTCGCCGACCGCTGGTGCGACCGTCTGGGCGCCCCGCTGGCGATCGTCCACAAGCGCCGCGACAAGGACGTCGCCAACCAGGTGACCGTCCACGAGGTCGTCGGTGACGTCGAGGGCCGCGTCTGCGTCCTCGTCGACGACATGATCGACACCGGTGGCACCATCTGCGCCGCCGCGGACGCCCTGTTCGCCCACGGCGCCGCGGACGTCATCGTCACCGCGACGCACGGCGTGCTCTCCGGCCCGGCCGCGGACCGCCTGAAGAACTCCAAGGTGAGCGAGTTCGTCTTCACCAACACCCTGCCCACGCCGAACGAGCTGGAGCTCGACAAGATCACGGTCCTGTCGATCGCCCCGACCATCGCGCGCGCCGTGCGCGAGGTGTTCGAGGACGGCTCGGTCACCAGCCTCTTCGACGAGCAGGCGTAACGATCTTTCAGTAGCACTTGTGTGCTGATCGATTTCTGGACGGCCTCCCCGCCGGGTAGACTCATCGAGTTGCTCGGCGAGGGAGGCCGCCCCCATTCATGGGTGTGCGGTGGTCCGTTATCGACGCGCTCTTCGTAGCAGGCCTGTCGTGGGCCGGGTAACCGCCCCGCACAGTTCAAGCCTCCGAGGAGTGCACCATGGCCGAGATCAAGCTCGCCGCTGCCGTCCGTTCCGAGTTCGGCAAGGGCGCCGCCCGCCGCGACCGCCGCGCCAACCTGGTCCCCGCCGTCGTCTACGGCCACGGCTCCGAGCCGGTCCACGTGAACCTGCCCGGCCACGACCTGATGATGGCCCTCAAGACCCCGAACGTCCTGCTCTCCCTGGACATCGAGGGCCGCGACGAGCTGGTCATCCCCAAGCAGGTCCAGCGTGACGCGCTCAAGGGCTTCCTGGTCCACGTCGACCTGCTGGTCGTCAAGCGCGGCGAGAAGGTCACCGTCGAGGTTCCGGTCCACACCGAGGGCGAGCTGGCCCCCGGCGGCAACCTGCTCGAGCACACGCTGACCGCCCTGCCGGTCGAGGCCGAGGCCACCCACATCCCCGAGGCCGTCACCGTCTCCGTCGCGGGCCTGGAGGCCGGCGCCTCCGTCCTGGCCAAGGACATCACCCTGCCGGCCGGTGTCGAGCTGGCCGTCGAGGCCGACGCCGTCGTGCTGCACGTCGTCGCCGGTGCCGCCGCCGAGGTCGAGGCCGAGGGCGCCGAGGCCTGAGCCTCGCCCCGATAGCACACCGCTGCCGCCGCCCCGCTCCACTGGAGCGGGGCGGCGGTTCGCTATGAAGGAGACATGCAGATGACGGACGACTCCAGCGCCCCCTGGCTGATCGTGGGCCTCGGCAACCCCGGCCCCGAGTACGCGGGCAACCGCCACAACGTGGGCTTCATGGTCGCCGACCTGCTCGCGGAGCGGATGGGCGGCAAGTTCAAGGCCCACAAGGCGCGGGCCCAGGTGGTGGAGGGCCGGCTCGGCACCCCCGGCGTGTCCAGCCGCCGCGTGGTGGTCGCCAAGCCGATGTCGTTCATGAATCTGTCGGGCGGCCCGACGGCCGCACTGCGCGACTTCTACAAGGTGCCGGCGGACCGCGTGATCGCCGTGCACGACGAGCTGGACATCGACTACGGCACGCTGCGGCTGAAGCTGGGCGGCGGCGACAACGGCCACAACGGCCTCAAGTCCATCACGAAGGCACTGGGCCCGGACTACTGCCGCGTCCGCTTCGGCATCGGCCGGCCGCCGGGGCGGATGCAGGTCGCGGACTTCGTCCTGAAGGACTTCTCGTCGGCGGAACGGAAGGACCTGGCCTACGAGGTCGACCGCGCCGCGGACGCGGTGGAGTCACTGATCGTGGACGGGCTGGAGCGGGCGCAGGGGACGTACAACTCGTAGGGGGTACGTACCAGTTCCCCGCGCCCCGTAAGGGGCGCGGGGAACTGCGCGAGCAACCACAGCAGGCCCGCGGCCGAAGAACCGTCCTCAGCCCGTGTTACGGAGCCCGGCTGCCACACCGTTGACCGTGAGCAGGAGCGCCCGCGCCAGCAAGGGATCCGCCCCCTCGCCCCGCGCAGCGGCCTCCCGCTGGCGGTGCAGCAGCGACACCTGCAGATACGAGATCGGGTCCAGATACGCGTCCCGGATGTGGAACGTCTGCCGCAACACCGGGCTCGCGTCGAGCAGTTCGCCCTCCCCCGTCACGCGCAGCACCTCCCGCACCGTCAGCTCGTGCTCCGCCTTGATGGTGTCGAAGACGTGCCGCAGCTCGTCCGGGACGAGCGTGTCCACGTAGTGCTGCGCGATGCGCAGGTCCGTCTTCGCCAGCGTCATCTCCACGTTGGAGAGGAAGTTGCGGAAGAAGTGCCAGTGCTCGTGCATCTCCTCCAGCACCGTCTCCAGGCCGGCCTCGCGGGCCGCCTTCAGGCCCGAGCCGACGCCGTACCAGCCGGGGACGATCTGGCGGGACTGCGTCCAGCCGAAGACCCACGGGATGGCCCGCAGGCCGTCGAGACCCGCGCCGGAGTCGGGGCGGCGGGACGGGCGCGAGCCCAGGTGCAGGTCCGCGAGCTGGTCGACCGGGGTCGAGGCGAAGAAGTACGCGGGCAGGTCCGGGTCCTCGACCAGGCGCCGGTACGCGCCGTGCGCCGCGTCCGAGACGGTGTCCATCGCCGCGTCCCAGCGCGCCAGCGCCTCGTCCGACTGGCGCGGCGCCGTGTGCAGGGCGGAGGCCTGCAGCGTGGCCGCCACGGTGAGTTCGAGGTTCTCCCGGGCCAGGGACGGGATGAGGTACTTGTCCGAGATGACCTCGCCCTGCTCGGTCACCTTGATCTCGCCCTCCAGCGTGCCCCACGGCTGCGCCAGGATCGCGTCGTGGGTGGGGCCGCCGCCGCGGCCGACCGTGCCGCCGCGGCCGTGGAAGAGCCGCAGCCGCACGCCGTAGCGGTGCGCGACGTCGCGCAGCCGGCGCTGGGCGCGGTGGATCTCCCACTGCGAGGTCGTGATGCCGCCGAACTTGGAGGAGTCGGAGTAGCCGAGCATGACCTCCTGGACGTCGCCGCGCAGCGAGACCAGCCGCCGGTAGGAGGGGTCGGCCAGCATCTCGTCCAGCAGCCGGTCGGCCTCCTTGAGCTCGTCCGTGGTCTCCAGCAGCGGCACGATGCCGATCTTCGCCCAGCCGGCGTGCAGGTCGACCAGCCCGGCCTCGCGGGCCAGGACGGCCGCCGCGAAGACGTCGTCGGCGCCCTGGCACATCGAGATGATGTACGACTCGACGACCTCGGGCCCGAAGCACTCCAGCGCCTCGCGGACGGTGTGGAAGACGCCGAGCGTCTTCTGCCCGTCCGCGTCCAGCGGCGCCGGCATCGGCGCCAGCGGGCGCCGTGAACGCAGCTCCTTGGCCAGCAGGCGGCGCCGGTAGTCGCGCGGCATGTCGGCGTAGCGCCAGGACTCCTCGCCGAGGCGGTCGAAGAGCTGGCCGAGCGCGTGGTGGTGGGCGTCCGCGTGCTCGCGGACGTCCATGGTCGCCAGGTGCAGCCCGAACGCGGCCAGGGTGCGGATCGCCCGCTCCAGCCGGCCGTCGGCGATCAGCCGGCCGCGGTGCGCGCGCAGGGAGTCCTGGATGAGCAGCAGGTCGGCGAGGAGCTCGCCGGTGCCCAGATAGTCCCGGCCCTCCTCGTGCGCGGTGTTGCGGGCCAGCCGCTCGCGGGTGTTGACGAGCTTCTGGCGGATGCAGGTGGCCTTGAGCCGGTAGGGCTCCTCGGCGTTGAGCCGCTTGTAGCGGGGGCTGATCTCGGGCAGCAGTTCGAGGTCCCGCTGCAGCGAGGTGAGCAGTTCCTCGGTGGCGCCGCTGTTGCGGATGGAGTTCGACAGCGCGCCGCGCAGCACGTCCACCTGCTCCAGGGCGTCGGTGATGCCGTGCTCGTGCTGCAGTATCAGCACGTCCCAGGTCACCTCGGGGGTGACGTTGGGGTTGCCGTCGCGGTCGCCGCCGATCCAGGTGCCGAAGGTCAGCGGGCGGGTGCCGGCGGGCAGCTGCACGCCCACGCGGTCGAGCTCCGCCGCAAGATCCTCCAGGACGTCGCCGACGGCGTTGGCGTGCAGCTCGTCCAGGTAGTAGATCGCGTTGCGGGCCTCGTCGGTCGGCTCCGGGCGGGCCACGCGCAGCTCGTCGGTCTGCCAGAGCAGGTCGATGTTCTCGGCCAGCCGCAGGTCCGTGCGGCGCTTGTCGCCCGTGCCCGTGGCGGTCGCGTCCAGCAGCTCGGCGATGCGCCGCAGCTTGTTGAGCACGCTGCGGCGGGCGGCCTCGGTGGGGTGGGCGGTGAACACCGGCCGCACCTGCAGGTGCTGCACGGTCTGCGCCAGGTGCTCGGGGTCGGCCTCCTTCAGCTGGTCCGCGGTACGGGCCAGGATCGAGCCCTCGGCGTCCCGCTTGGCCCGCAGCTCGCGGCCGCGGTGCACCTGCTCCGTGACATTCGCCAGATGGAAGTACGTGGAGAAGGCCCGCACCAGCCGGGCGGCGGTCTCCAGGTCGGTGGCGCCCAGCAGCTCGGCGGCCGCCTCCCCGTCCGTACGGGTCAGGGCCCGCACGCGCTCGACCAGGTCGAGAAGTTCGTCACCCTCCTGGCGGACCAGCGTCTCACCGAGGAGATCGCCGAGGCGGCGGATATCGGCCCGCAGGGCGGCATTGGTGTGGTCGGCACTGCTCACAGGTGCGGCTCCTTGCGAAGTTCTGAGCATCTGGAGGGGTGGCGGACCGCGCTGTCCGACGCCCCCCAGCATAGGTCTCCGCCCGGACCCCGCCCGACGCGCGGTGCCCCACAGCCCTCTTGCCCCCGGCGGGCGCCCTGCCATACTTACGATGCCGTAGGTTACGGAACCGTAGCCATGCTCCGACTCCCTTGAGGGAACCCATGACTGCAAGCCCCGACGTGCTCGAAGACGCGCCGAAGGCCCAGGACACCCCGATTACGTCCGCCACTCTCGGCGGCGACAGCAAGCGCTCGATCGAACAGATCACCCTTCTGCTGTTCATCACCGTGCCGTTCCTCGCGCTGCTCGCCGCCGTCCCGCTGGCCTGGGGGTGGGGAGTGAGCTGGCTGGATCTGGGCCTGATGGTGGCCATGTACTACATCGGCTGCCACGGCATCACGATCGGCTTCCACCGCTACTTCACCCACGGCGCCTTCAAGGCGAAGCGCCCGCTGCGGATCGCGCTGGCGGTCATGGGCTCGCTCGCGGTCGAGGGACCGGTGGTGCGCTGGGTCGCCGACCACCGCAAGCATCACAAGTTCTCCGACGCCGAGGGCGACCCGCACTCCCCCTGGCGGTACGGCGAGACGGTGCCGGCGCTCCTCAAGGGCCTGTGGTGGGCGCACGTCGGGTGGATGTTCGACGAGGAGCAGACCTCGCAGCACAAATACGCGCCGGACCTCATCAAGGACCCGGTGATCCGCGCCGTCTCGCGCCAGTTCGTGCTCTGGACGGTCGTCTCGCTGCTGCTCCCGCCGCTGGTGGGCGGCCTGGCCACCTGGTCGTGGCAGGGCGCGCTGACGGCCTTCTTCTGGGGCTCGCTGGTCCGGGTGGCCCTGCTGCACCATGTGACGTGGTCGATCAACTCGATCTGTCACGCCGTCGGCAAGCGGCCGTTCAAGTCGCGCGACCGCTCGGGCAACGTGTGGTGGCTCGCGGTCCTGTCGTGCGGCGAGTCCTGGCACAACCTGCACCACGCCGACCCGACGTCCGCCCGGCACGGCGTGCTGCGGGGCCAGCTCGACTCCAGCGCCCGCCTCATCCGCTGGTTCGAGAAGGCCGGCTGGGCGTACGACGTGCGCTGGCCGAGCGCGAGCCGGATCGACTCGCGCCGGGCGCCCGGAGGAAACCGGGAGGAGGAGCGTGCCCCGCACGCGGCATGATGGACGGTGTGGCGACGATCGACAGCAATGACTCTTCCTCCAGCTCCTCCCCGAAGGCCCCGGCTCCCCGGCGCGCCCGGCCCCGCCGGGTGCGGATGACCGGCGCGGAGCGCCGGGAGCAGCTGCTGGACATCGGTCGCGCCCTGTTCGCCGAGCGGGGTTTCGAGGGCACCTCGGTGGAGGAGATCGCGGCCAAGGCCGGGGTCTCCAAGCCGGTGGTCTACGAGCACTTCGGCGGCAAGGAGGGGCTGTACGCGGTCGTCGTCGACCGGGAGATGCGGCAGTTGCTCGACATGGTGACGGGCGCGCTGACCGCGGGCCACCCGCGGGAGCTGCTGGAGCAGGCGGCGTTCGCCCTCCTCGACTACATCGAGACGTACACGGACGGCTTCCGCATCCTGGTGCGGGATTCGCCGGTGGCGCAGTCGACGGGCACGTTCGCCTCGCTCATCAGCGACATCGCGACGCAGGTCGAGGACATCCTGGGCCTGGAGTTCAAGGCCCGCGGCTTCGACCCGAAGCTGGCGCCGCTGTACGCGCAGGCGCTGGTCGGCATGGTGGCCCTGACGGGCCAGTGGTGGCTGGACGTCCGCAAGCCGAAGAAGGCCGAAGTGGCGGCCCATCTGGTCAACTTGGCGTGGCACGGCTTGGACGGCTTGGAGCCGAAGCCGAGACTTGTGGGGCACCGGCGCGCCTGACGGCGCAGGTCACCCCCGGGGTGCGGCGAGTTCGGCACCGCCGGTCCGCTCCGCGGTGGTTGCTCGCCGCTGCGGCGGATTCAAGGGGCGTGTGCCGCCCCTTGACCCCCGTCTCGCGCGTTCAAGGAGCGCAAGCGCCCTTGAACGCACGGGCCGAGGGGGCAGTCGCCCCCGGCAGCGCCGGTCCAAGGGTGCATCCGCACCCTTGAATCCCGCCCGGCCCCGCTCAGCCCGCCTTCCGGGCCACCACGAAGATCCTCCGGAAGGGGAAGACGGTTCCGCGCGGCCCCGCCGGATACGCCTTGCGCAGCAACTCCCGGTACTCCGCAAGGAACTCCTCCCGCTCGGCGGGGGCGTCCGTCAGGGCCGTGAGCACCGGCCGCAGGCCCGTCCCCTTGAGCCACTCCAGGACCGGGTCCTCGCCCTCCAGCAGGTGGAGGTACGTCGTCTCCCACGCGTCCACCTCGCAGCCGAGCACGGCGAGGCGCTCCAGGTAGTCCGCGGGCTCGCGGACGTCCACCATGCGGCGCCCCGCCACCCCCAACCGGTCCCGCCAGCGCGGCGACCCGCACAGCTCGCGCAGCAGCGCATGGCTCGGGGCGTCCCCGTTCCCCGGGACCTGGAAGGCGAACGTGCCGCCCGGCACCACGTCCGCCAGCAGCGCCGGGAAGGCCTCCGCATGGCCCGGCACCCACTGGAACGCCGCGTTCGAGACGATCAGGTCGTACCGCGCCCCCGGCGCGGACCACTGCGCCAGGTCGCCGTACGCGAAGTCGATGCGGCCGCCCCGCAGCGTCTTCCCGGCATACGCCTGCGCCTCCTCCAGCATCGCGGCCGAGTTGTCGTAACCCGTGATGTGCGCGTCGGGCCAGCGCTCCGCCAGCAGCGCCGTCGCGTTCCCCGGGCCGCAGCCCAGGTCGGCGATGCGGGCCGGGCTGCCGGGCAGCTCGGGGACCCGGGCCAGCAGGTCCTGGAAGGGGCGGGTGCGCGGGCCCGCGTGGCGGAGGTACTGCTGCGGATCCCAGACGGGCATGGTGAGCCTCCTGCGAGGAGTGACCTGGCGTGGCTCTTCCAGCATCCCGCGCAAATTATCTTGACGTCAAGAGACTTCATGTCGACAGACCAACTACACTGATCCCATGGAGGACGAGGTCGATCGGCTGGTCGCGGCGTGGCGCCGAGAGCGCCCCGACCTCGACGTGGAACCACTCGAAGTGCTGAGCCGCGTCAGCAGGCTCGCCCGGCACCTCGACCGGGCGCGGCGGCTCGCCTTCTCCGAGCACCAGCTGGAGCCCTGGGAGTTCGACGTACTGACCTCGCTGCGGCGGGCGGGCGCGCCCTACCAGCTCTCGCCGGGCCAGCTGCTGACCCAGACCCTGGTCACCTCCGGCACCATGACCAACCGCATCGACCGGCTCGCCAAGAAGGGCCTCGTGCTGCGCGAGCCCGACCCCAGCGACCGGCGCGGCGTGCTCGTCCGCCTCACGGACGAAGGCCGGGACCGCGCCGACCAGGCGCTCGCCGGGCTGCTGGCCCAGGAGCGCGCCATCCTCGCCGAGCTCTCCCCCGCCCAGCGGGGCGAACTGGCCCGGCTGCTACGCCAGTTGACCGCCCCGTTCGACAACGTCCCCGGCTAAGTCCACCGGGCCCACGCCGGCCCGCCGGGCCAGCGCCACCGCGGCGAGCGTGGAGTGCACACCGAGCTTGCCCAGCACGTTCTGCATGTGCGTGCGCACTGTGTGCGGGGAGAGATACAGCCGCTCGGCAACCGCCTTGCGGCCGAGCCCGGCCACCATGCAGCGCAGCACCTCACGCTCGCGCGGGGTCAGCGACTCGACGAGCCGCTCGCTCTCCGTACGGTGCTTGCGCGCCGCCGTCAGCTCGCGGAGCACGCCCGTGAGCAGGGCGGGCGGCAGGTGCGTCTCGTCCCGGAGCACCCCGCGGATCACCGCGAGCAGGCGGGACAGCGAACAGTCCTTCGCCACCCAGCCGCCGGCCCCGGCCTGCAGCGCGGCGGCCGCCCGGCGCGGGTCGTCCCGCTCGGCCAGCACCACCGTGCGCACACCCGGGTGGCTCGCGCGCACCCGCGCCACCAGCGAGATGCCGTCCACCGCGCTCTCCGTGACGGCCCCCTGGCCGTCCGGCCCGGGGCCCTGGCCCCGGAGCTGGGGCGGTACGCGCACGCCGTCCGCGCCGACCGTGCCGAGGTCGGCGTCGATCAGCAGCACGTCGTAGCGCCGCCCCTCACCCGCCGCGCGCTCCACCGCGCGCAGCGCCGCCGGCCCGCTGCCGGCCGCCGAGACGTCCACATCCTGCTCGGCCGCGAGGGCGGCGGCGAGCGACTCGGCGAAGATGCGGTGGTCGTCGACCACCAGTACCCGAATTCGTGCCACAGACACCCCCATCTCCGGACAGACGGGGCAGTGCGGGTACGGCGCCCGAACCCGGGGCCCTACGCCGTGCACGGCCGCCGCCGTGACCTGACACCACCCCGCCCCGGGCGTCGTACCTGCCTGTCTCGCCCCCTGATCAGCGCCGGCCCCCACCGGCACTGTGCATCAGCGTACGGCCGGGGTACGACAACGGAAGCGGATTGGCAAAACTGCCTGGCCCCGGTGTTTATGGTGAGCTTTATGTTCAGTATTGAGGCGGTGAACGACCCGGAACGACGCGATGTTGTCCTTGCACGGTTGCAGACCGTCAACGACGAACGGTCCCCCGCGCTGCGGGCGTTACGGGGCACCCCGGCGGTGGAGGCTCAGCCGCTGGAGACCTACGCGGTCGGCGAGGGCGGGGAACTGGTGGGCGGGCTCGTCGGTCGTGTGCAGTGGCAATGGCTGCACGTGGAGTTGTTGTGGGTGGACGCGGCGCACCGCGGCGCGGGGCTCGGCTCGCGCCTCGTCGAACGGGCGGAGGCCCGTGCCCGCGAGGAGTACGGGTGCGTCGGGAGCCAGGTGGAGACCTGGGACTTCCAGGCGCCGGGGTTCTATCGGCGGGTGGGGTACCGCATGTTGTCCTCACTGGCGGACTATCCGCCGGGGCTGACCAACCACGTGCTGGTGAAGGCGTTTTAGGAGGCCCCGGCCCCACCCTTTCACCGTTTCTTGGGGGGGCAAGCCCCCCAAGCCCCCCCCGAACTGCGCCCCGTAAGGGGCGCGGGGAACTGCGCGACCGGCCACGAACGGGCCGCACTTGCGACGGGGTCTGGGGCGCAGCCCCAGGAAACGGCGAAAGGGTGGGACCGGGGCGCCTACAACACCCGCCGCGCCCCCTCCCCCGCCACCACCGAGAACACCCGCGACCTCCCGAGGGCCTCGGTGACCGCCTTGGTCACCGCCTCCGCGTCCGCCGCCTCCACCAGGGCGATGGCCGAACCGCCGAAGCCGGCGCCCGTCATGCGTGCCCCGAGTGCGCCCGCCCCGACCGCCGTGGCGACCGCCAGGTCGAGTTCCGCGCAGGACACCGCGAAGTCGTCGCGCAGTGATGCATGCCCCTCCGTCAGCACGGGGCCGACCGCCCGCGCATCCCCCGCCGCCAGCAGGGCGGCCACCCGCTCCACCCGGCCGTTCTCCGTCACCACGTGCCGGACCAGGGGGCGTTCCGCAGCGGGCAACTCCCCCAGCACCGACCCCAGTTCGCCGACGGAAACATCCCGCAGCGCCCCCACCCCGAGCCGCCGCGCAGCGGCCTCGCAGCCCGCCCGCCGGGACGCGTACGCGCCGTCGCCCACGTCGTGCTTGACGCGCGTGTCGATCACCAGCAGCCGCAGCCCCCACCCCTCCAGCCCGAAGGGGATCTGCCGCATCGACAGGTCGCGCGTGTCGAGGTGCAGGGCGTGCCCGGCCCGGCAGCACGCCGACGCCGTCTGGTCCATGATTCCGCACGGCACCCCGACGTACGCGTTCTCGGCCCGCTGCGCCAGCCGGGCCAGTTCGGGGCGGGGCAGCTCCACCCCGTACAGCCCGGTCAGCGCGAGCGCCGTCGCCACCTCCAGGGCCGCGGACGAGGACAGTCCCGCGCCGACCGGCACGTCGCTCTCCACGTACACGTCCGCGCCGCCCACGGGCAGGCCCGCCTCGCGCAGCGCCCATGCCACGCCCGCCGGGTAGGCGGCCCACCCCCGGGCCTCGCCCTCCCCCGCCTCCCGGGAGTGCAGGCGCAGTACGCCGTCCGTCCGCGGGGCCGCCGCCACCCGCGTGCACTGCGGGAGCGCGAACGGCATCACGAAGCCGTCGTTGAAGTCCGTGTACTCGCCGATCAGGTTGACCCGGCCGGGGGCCGCCCACACCCCGGCCGGGTTCTTCCCGTACACCGTGCGGAAGTTCTCGGCAGTGGTCATCGGCGTGCGAACTCCCAGGCGTCCTCGACGATTCCGGCCAGGTCGGTGCGGCGCGGGCGCCAGCCCAGCCGTGCCGCGGCCCGTTCGGCGGAGGCGACCAGCACGGCCGGGTCGCCGGGGCGCCGCGGGGCGGTGCGCTGCGGGATCGGGTGGCCGGTCACCTTCCGCGCGGTCTCGACGACCTCGTGGACCGAGAAGCCGTTGCCGTTGCCGAGGTTGCAGACCAGGTGCTCGCCCTCGCGCGCGGCGTCCAGGGCCAGCAGGTGCGCCTCGGCGAGGTCGGCGACGTGGATGTAGTCGCGGACGCAGGTGCCGTCGGGGGTCGGGTAGTCGTCCCCGTAGACCGAGATCTCCTCCCGCTGCCCCAGTGCCACCTGCAGCACCAGCGGGATCAGGTGCGTCTCCGGCGCGTGCCGCTCGCCGTAACGGCCGTACGCGCCCGCGACGTTGAAGTAGCGCAGCGAGACGGCGGCCAGGCCGTGGGCCGCGCACTCGCCCGCGATCATGTGGTCGACGGCGAGCTTGGTGGCCCCGTACGGGTTCGTGGGCGCCGTCGGGGCGTCCTCGGTGATCGGCACCGCCACAGGTTCGCCGTACGTGGCCGCCGTCGAGGAGAAGACGAGGCGGCGGACGCCCGCGTCCCGCATGGCGGCGAGCAGGTCGGCCGTGCCGCCCACGTTGTTGCGCCAGTACGGCTCGGGGTCGGCGACCGACTGGCCCACCTGGGAGAAAGCGGCGAAGTGCAGCACCGCGTCGTACGAGCTGTCGAGCCACCGCGCCGCGTCCTGGATGCGGCCCTCGACGAAGCCCGCCCCGTCCGGGACGGCCTCGCGGTGTCCGGTCGAGAGGTCGTCGAGGACGGTCACCGCGTGCCCGGCGGCCAGCAGGTGGGCCGCGACGACGCTGCCCACGTAGCCCGCGCCGCCGGTGACCAGGAACTTGCTGTTGCTCATGCGCTTGCTGCCTCTCGCAGTCGGCGGGCCGCGGCCTCGGGCGGCACATCGTTGATGAACACGTTCATGCCGGATTCGGAACCTGCAAGGAACTTCAGCTTGCCGGGAGAGCGGCGGATGGTGAAGAGCTCAAGGTGGAGGGCGAATTCGGTCCTTTCCGGGTGACGGAACGGCGCCTGGTGCCAGGCCGAGACATAGGGGGTCGGCGGCCGCCCCGGTCCGAAGATCCGGTCGAAGCGCTTCAACAGTTCCAGGTAGACCTGTGGAAACTCTGTGCGCGCGGCGGCGTCCAGCGCGAGCAGGTCCGGGACGCGGCGCCGCGGGTAGAGGTGCACCTCGTACGGCCAGTGGGCCGCGTAGGGGACGAACGCCGTCCAGTGGTCGGCGTCGAGCACGATCCGGCGGCCGTCGGCGTACTCCTGCGCCACGGTGTCGTCGAAGAGGTTGCGCCCGCCGGTGCGGGCGGCGTGCGCGGCGGCGGAGGCCAGCATGCGCTCGGTGCGCGGGGTGACGAACGGGTAGGCGTAGATCTGGCCGTGCGGGTGAGCGAGCGTGACGCCGATCTCCGCACCGCGGTTCTCGAAGCAGAAGACCTGTTCGACGGCGGGCAGGGCGGCCAGTTCGGCCGTCCGGTCCGTCCAGGCGTCGAGGACCAGGGCGGCCCGCCCGGGATCGAGATCCGCGAAGGAGGCCTCGTGGTCGGAGGTGAAGCAGACGACCTCGCAGCGGCCGGAGTCGCCGGCCAGGGAGGGGAAACGGTTCTCGAAGACCACGACCTCGTAGTCCGCGGCGGGGATCTCGGTGAGCCGCCCGTCCCGCGAGGGACACAGCGGGCACTGGTCCGCGGGCGGGTGGTAGGTGCGCTCCTGACGGTGGGAGGCGATGGCGACGCTGTCGCCGAGCAGCGGATCGCGGCGGATCTCGGAGGCGGTGACGGTGGCGCCGAGCGGCCGCCGGTCCACGGCGTCCCGGACCGCGTCGTCACGGGAGTCGTAGTAGAGCAGCTCACGGCCGTCCGCGAGCCGGGTCGCGGTCTTCTTCACGGTGGCTCTCCTCAACTCGCAGGGCCCAACACCTTCACACACAACCGAACACAAGGAATCATGACCCAACAACTCAGTCAACGTCGAGTGAGGTGATCCGCCCATGACGTCCATGGCGACCACGGTGCCCGTGCCCCTGGCCGACGGGCTCCGGCTGCCCGTCAACGGGCTCGACTACACGATCCTGGCCCTGTACTTCGTGGTCGTCCTGGGCATCGGCTTCGCCGCCCGCCGCTCGGTGCGCACCAGCCTGGACTTCTTCCTCTCCGGGCGCTCGCTGCCCGCCTGGGTGACCGGACTCGCCTTCGTGGCCGCCAACCTCGGGGCCACCGAGATCCTGGGCATGGCCGCCAACGGCGCACAGTACGGCGCCTACACCGTGCACTGGTACTGGATCGGCGCCATCCCGGCCATGGTCTTCCTGGGCCTGGTGATGATGCCGTTCTACTACGGCTCGAAGGTCAGATCCGTGCCGGAGTTCCTGCTGCACCGCTTCGGGCCGTCCTCGCACCTGCTCAGCTCGGTCATCTTCGCGGTGTCGTCCGTGCTCATCGCAGGCGTCAACCTGTACGCCATGGCCATCGTGCTGCAGGCGCTGCTGGGCTGGCCGCAGTGGGTGGCGATCGTCGTCGCGGGCTTCTTCGTCCTCGCCTACATCACGCTCGGCGGGCTCTCCTCGGCGATCTACAACGAGGTGCTGCAGTTCTTCGTGATCCTCGCGGCGCTGATCCCGCTGACGATCGTCGGGCTCAAGCGGGTCGGCGGCTGGCACGGGCTGAGCCACTCGCTCACCGCCTCGCACGGCGACAACTTCCTGAGCGCCTGGGGCGGTACGGGCATCGGGCACCCCAACCCGCTGGGCGCCAACTGGCTGACCATCGTGCTCGGCCTCGGCTTCGTGATGTCCTTCGGCTACTGGACCACCAACTTCGCCGAGGTGCAGCGCGCGTTGTCCGCGAAGAACCTCAGCGCCGCCCGGCGCACGCCGTTGATCGCCGCGTTCCCCAAGATGTTCATCCCGATGGTCGTGGTCGTCCCCGGGCTCATCGCGCTCGTCATGGAGCCCTCGCTCGGCAAGGCGGGCGGCGACCTGAGCTACAACGACGCGATTCCCGTGCTGATGCGCGACCTGCTGCCCAACGGCGTGCTGGGCGTCGCGGTCACCGGGCTGCTGGCGGCCTTCATGGCGGGCATGGCGGCCAACGTCTCGTCCTTCAACACCGTGTTCACCAACGACATCTGGGCCGCCTACGTCCGGCGCGGCCGCGAGGACGCGTACTACCTGCGGACCGGGCGCGTGGTCACCGCGGTCGGCGTCGTCATCGGGATGGGGACGGCCGTCATCGCGTCGTCCTTCTCCAACATCATGAACTACCTGCAGACGCTCTTCTCGTTCTTCAACGTCCCGCTGTTCTGCGTCTTCATCATCGGCATGTTCTGGAAGCGGGCCACCGCCGCCGCGGGCTTCTGGGGGCTGCTGAGCGGCACGGTGGCCGCGATGGTCAACTACTTCTGGTTCTACAAGCAGGGCGTCATCGGCATCCCGTCCGACCAGGGCGCCAACTTCGTGTCCTCCATCGTCGCGTTCGTGATCGGTGCGGCCGTGATGCTCGCGGTCTCGCTGTGCACCACGCCGAAGCCGGCCGCCTCCCTGGCCGGCCTGGTCTACGGGACCGCCTCGCCCGGCATGGCGGAGCCGGCCGCCGAGGGCGACGACGCCTGGTACCGCAGGCCCGCCCTGCTGGGCTGGGGTGCGGTCGTGCTGGCGGCGGCCTGCTACGTGCCCTTCTCCCTGTAACCGCCGTCAGCCAGGAGACAGTTGTGAGCGAGAACGAGAACGAGTTCGAGTACCAGCACGACGTCGAGGAACTGGAGCGCAAGTCCGCCACCGCCGCACGCCTCTTCGACGTGCGGCGGATCATCGGCGCACTGTTCACCGTCTACGGGATCATCGTCACCGTCGCCGGGATCACCGCCTCGGACGCGGACGTGAAGAAGGCGCAGGGCATCAACATCAACCTCTGGACGGGCCTGGGCATGCTCGCCCTGGGCGCCTTCTTCCTCGTCTGGCTCAGACTCCGCCCGACGCCCCCGCCGGCCCCCGCGGAGCAGCGCCCGGAATGACGGTGCCGCCGCCCGTCGCGCGGTCGAGCAGACCCGTGCGGGCGGCCAGGGCGGCCGCCTCCAGGCGGGAGCCCACCCCGAGCTTCATCAGCACGCGCTGGACGTGCGTACGGGCCGTGCTCGGGGCTATGCCCATGCCCGCGGCGATCAGCCGGGTGTCCTCGCCCTCGGCGACCCGCACCAGCACCTCGACCTCGCGCGGGGTGAGCAGCTGGAGCAGCCGGGCGCCCTCGTCGTCCGGCTGGGCCGCCGGGTTGAGCAGCTCGGCGAACGCACCCTGGAGCAGCTGCGGATCGACCGCGGCCTCGCCCGCGCGGGCCTTCATCATGGCCCGCTCGACGCCCTCGATGCGCTCGTTGTGCCGGACGTAGCCGGAGGCGCCCGCGGCGAACGCGGCCGCGATCCCCAGCGGGCTGGGCACCGGGCCCAGCACCACGACGGCGACCTGCGGGCGCTCCCGCTTGATCCGCACCACCGGCTCGAAGGCACCCGGCTCCGCCGGGGCCGCCGTGCCCATCAGGCACACTTCGGGCGCGCGGCTCACCACCAGATCGGCCGCTCCCGCACTCGGCGCGGCCGCGGCCAGCACTCGGTGCCCGCGCAACTTCAGTGCCGAGGCGAGCGCCTCGGCCAGTAGACGGTGGTCGTCGACCACCATGAGCCGCACGCCCATGCGCGTCCCCCCTGTCGCCCCGCGTACGTCTCCCCGGCTCCTTCTTGCCCCCGGAAGCTACACGCTTGTTCGACGTTCCGCGCCCCTTACCGGTGAGAAGTCCCCCGGAATGCCGAAATCCCTGCCAATCACGTGTACTTCGAGACTGAAACGGATCGTTCAGGCATGTACGCGCGATGGACAGGGATACGGCTGGGTTTCGACAGGCTTCCACGCACGGGACGCCGTCAAACGATCACTTGGTGATCACATCGTCCTCGGCCGCCGGCTCAGCTGCCCCCGAAGACCAGGGCCAGGTAGTCCTTGCCCAGTCCGGCCGGACCGGCCTTGTTGGCAAAGCCGTTGCCCATGTACAGGTGACCCTGCGACCACACCACGTCCTGGTAGTTCGGGGAGAGCTTGCGCTCGGCCTCGATCGTGTCGACCGGGTTCTTCATCAGCACATCGGTCTTGAACGTCTTGGGATCGATCCGGATCACCATGCCGCCGGCCTTGTACGTCGGGTCCTGGTAGGCGACCAGGTACCCGTCGCGGTCCAGCGACAGCGGGGTGAACGAGGAGCCCGGCGCGCCCGAGACCTTGCCCCGGGACTGGCCGTCGGAGAGGCCGAAGCCGACGATGTCGGTGACCCGGCCCACCTCCTGGGAGTTGCCGCTCTGGTGCTCCTGGGTCGGCAGGTAGAGGGTGTCCTTGCTGACGACGACCTTCTTGCAGCCCTCGACGTTGGTCGACTCGCACTTCGGCGTGAACTTGCCGTTCTGCGTGGAGACCTTGCTGCGCAGCGTGCCTTCCTTGGCACTGTCGTCGATCGCCAGGAAGTCGGAGGCGGCGCTGCCCGTGTGATCGCCCGCGTCAACCGCCACCACCAGGGGGTCGGTTGACACCACGTGCACGTAGTTCAGCCCTGCGGGCACCTTGTACGTGGACTTGATGCCGCCCGTCGCCGGGTCGAGGGTCTGCACCTGCATCTGCGGGCGCTCGTAGTCGCCGCAGCGGCGCACCGCGACCAGCTTGGAGCCGCCGCCGTAGCCGTCGTCCCGGCAGTCGTCGCCGGCCTTGGGCGTCCACAGCTCCTTGCCGTCGCTCAGCGACCAGGCGGCACCGCCGCTGGTGCCGCCCGCGGCGACGGTGCCGCCGCCGACGGTGACCTCGCCGAAGTTCACCGGCTGGTCGCCGGCCTTGGCGGCCTTCTGCCACAGCTTCTTGCCGTTGTTCAGGTCGAGGGCGACGACCTGGTTGCACGAGCCGCCGTACTTTTTGTCCGGCGTGGGCTTGGAGTCCTTGACCAGGACCGCGGTCCTGCCGTCGGACGTCACCTGCTGGGAGGCCCAGCAGATCTCGCCGTCGAGCGGGATCTCGTACTTCTTGCCGCCGGACAGGCCGTAGCCGACGACCTTGTAGACGTCGGACTTGGCGAAGACCTGGCCGGTGACCCAGGTGCCCTTGACGCTCACGAGGTCGTCGACCTGGGGGGAGTCGACGCTGAACAGCATCTTGCCGTCGATCGTCTTGGGGGCGTCCTTGCCACCGCCGCCGCCCTGCGGGCCGCCGGCCTGGCTGCTGTCGGTCTTGGTGCCGCCGTCGCCGGAGCTGCCGCTGGTGGCGTACCAGATGCCGCCGCCGGCGAGCAGGGCGAGCGCGACGGCCCCGCCGACGATCGCCGCCACGGGGGGCTTCTTCTTCGGGCTGCCGGGCGGCGGGACGGCAGGACCGGCGGGGTACTGCGGCCCGCCGGGGCCCTGTTGGGGGTACCCGTAGCCGCCGGGGGCGGCGGGGGGCGGGGTCTGGGGGTACCCGTAACCCGGGGCGGCGGGGGGCGGGGTCTGCGGGTAGCCGTAACCGCCGGGGGCGGCCGGGGGCGCGGTCTGGGGGTAGCCGTAACCGCCCTGGGCGGGCGGAGTCTGCGGGTAGCCGTAACCGCCGGGGGCCGGCGGAGTGCCGGGCGCCCCCGGAGCGGACGCGGGCTGGGGCGGAGCGCCGAAGCCGCCCGGCGCACCCGGAGGCGGGGGCGGGGTCTGCGGCGCGCCCGCCGGAGGCTGCGGCGGCTCGACCGCGCCGAAGGCCTGGGTCGGCATGTAGGCCTGCTGGCTGTCCTGGCCGCCGGAAGCGCCCGGCGGAGGCGGATTCTGCGGGGCACCCGGGGGCGGCGGCGGAACCTGAGACATCGGCTTTCCTCTGTGTGCGCGGGTACCGCAGCCCGACCGGCCTCCCCCGCGGTCCCGGTCGTCCGAAAACAACCGGGATGGAGCGCATCGGGTGCAAAACCCGCCAGTGAGCGGCACGCGAGCGGGTGTTCTTTTGTATCACCGTTCGCTTTACGCCCACGGGCCGATCCCAGGGGCATCCACCACCTGAGACCGGCCCGTGACGAGACCGTTGCACCGTGCCCCGAAGGGGCGCGGGGAACTGCGCGATCAGCCAAAAACGACCCGCACCCGACGAACCGCCTAAACGTCCTCGGCCAGTTCGAGCCACCGCATCTCCAGCTCCTCCCGCTCCCCCGCGAGTTCACGCAGCTCGGCGTCCAACTTGGCGACCGCCTCGAAATCCGTCGCCTGCGCAGCGATGCGCTCGTGGAGCTTCGCCTCCTGCTCCCCGATGCGGTCGAGCCGCCGCTCGATCTTCTGCAGCTCCTTCTGCGCGGCGCGCAGCTCACCGGCCGACTTCTGCTTCACGGCGGCAGCGGGAGCAGCCGGAGCCACAGCGGCAGGCGCCGCCGCCTCGACGACCTTCTGCCGCCGCTCCAGGTACTCGTCCAGCCCGCGCGGCAGCATCCGCAGCGCGCGGTCGCCGAGCAGCGCGAGGACGCGGTCCGTCGTGCGCTCGACGAAGTACCGGTCGTGGCTGATGACGACCATGGAGCCGGGCCAGCCGTCGAGGAGGTCCTCCAGCTGCGTGAGCGTCTCGATGTCGAGGTCGTTCGTCGGCTCGTCCAGGAACAGCACGTTGGGCTCGTCCATCAGCAGCCGCAGGATCTGCAGCCGGCGCCGCTCGCCGCCGGACAGGTCACCGACGGGAGTCCACTGCTTCTCCTTGGTGAAGCCGAACTTCTCGCACAGCTGCCCGGCCGTCATCTCCCGGCCCTTGCCGAGGTCGACGCGGTCGCGCACCTGCTGCACGGCCTCCAGCACCCGCTTGGCGGGGTCGAGTTCGGTGACCTCCTGCGAGAGGTACGCCAGCCGGACGGTCCTGCCGACGACGACCTTGCCCTTGCTCGGCTGCTTCTCGCCCTCCGTGCGCGCCGCCTCGGCGAGGGCGCGCAGCAGCGAGGTCTTGCCGGCGCCGTTGACGCCGACGAGGCCGATGCGGTCGCCGGGGCCCAGCTGCCAGGTGAGGTGCTCGATGAGCACCTTGGGGCCGGCCTGGACGGTCACGTCCTCCAGGTCGAAGACCGTCTTGCCCAGCCGTGCGTTGGCGAACTTCATCAGCTCGGAGCTGTCGCGCGGCGGCGGCACGTCCGCGATGAGCTCGTTGGCCGCCTCGATCCGGAAGCGCGGCTTGCTCGTCCGGGCCGGGGCGCCGCGGCGCAGCCAGGCGAGCTCCTTGCGCATCAGGTTCTGCCGCTTGGCCTCCTCGGTGGCGGCGATGCGCTCGCGCTCGGCACGGGCGAAGACGTAGTCGCTGTAGCCGCCCTCGTACTCGTGGACGGTGCCGCGCTGCACGTCCCACATGCGCGTGCAGACCTGGTCCAGGAACCAGCGGTCGTGCGTGACGCACACCAGCGCCGAGCGGCGCGCCCGCAGGTGCCCGGCGAGCCAGGAGATGCCCTCGACGTCGAGGTGGTTGGTGGGCTCGTCGAGCACGATCAGGTCCGGCTCGCCGATGAGCAGCTTGGCGAGCGCGATCCGGCGGCGCTCGCCGCCGGACAGCGGGCCGATGACGGTGTCGAGCCCGTCGGCGAAGCCGGGCAGGTCGAGGCCGCCGAAGAGGCCGGTGAGCACGTCGCGGATCTTGGCGTTGCCCGCCCACTCGTGGTCGGCCATGTCGCGGATGACCTCGTGCCGGATGGTGGCGGCGGGGTCGAGCGAGTCGTGCTGGGTGAGCACGCCGAGGGTGACGTGGCCGGCGTGGGTGACGCGGCCCTTGTCGGCCTCCTCCAGCTTGGCGAGGACCCGGATGAGGGTGGTCTTGCCGTCGCCGTTGCGGCCGACCACGCCGATCCGGTCGCCCTCGTTGACGCCGAGGGAGACGCCGTCGAGCAGTGCACGGGTGCCGTACACCTTGTCGACGGCTTCCAGATTGACCAGGTTGGCTGCCATTGCGCTCCTCGCTTTGAGTTACGGGTCCAGGATCCCATGGGTTGCGGTGGGCCTGTCCGTGCGGGCTGGCTGTGGCTGATCACGCAGTTCTCCGCGCCAGTGCGCCGCCTTGTCGATCAGGTCTTCGCAGAGGCGCTGGAGGAACTCGGCCATGTCCGCCGCCCGGGCTCCGGCGGGGGTGGCCGGGCCGAGGGCCTCCGCCCCCTCCCGGAGGGCGCTCGCCAGCAGGGCGTTCGTGCGGACGCTCGCCAGCAGCGACCGGTACCAGACGTCGTCGCCGACGACGTAGCGCTCGTGCCGCTGCCCGGGATCGCGCTCGCGGCGGACGAGCTCCTGCGCCTCCAGGTAGGCGATGGCGTTGGAGACGGACGCCGGGCTGACCTGCAGGCGCCGGACCAGCTCGGCGGAGGTGAGGCTGCCGGTGTCGGTGCTGCAGAGGCAGGCGAGCACCCTGGCCATCATCCGGGGCACTCCGGTACTGATCAGCGTCGCCGCCAGGTGTTCCTCGAAGCCGCGCACGGCCTCGGGGTCGCGACCGTCGCGACCGTCCGCATCGGCGGAGGCCGCGCCCGGTTCCGGCGGGGCGGCCGCCGGGGCGCCGCGGCGGGCGCGCCGGGCGGTGGCCAGGTGGGCGTGGTCGGCCCGGTAGCCGTCGGGCCCGCCGTTGCGGGTGACCTCGCGGCTGACGGTCGAGGTCGGCCGGGCCAGGCGTCTGGCGATCCCGGCGTAGGTGAGCCCTTCGGCGAGCCCCTCGGCTATTCGCCGCCGGTCGTCGTGGGTGAGCCTGCCTCCCGGCATGTGCGGTCGCCTCCTGCGCGCGGTGCGGTGCTGGCTGCCAGTGTGCGTTCACCGGCAGCCCATTGCAACGGGCGGGGGTGCGTATTGCATTCACGTGCAGCTTCATTGCAATGAATGAGCGAAGTGGCCCATATATAAGCGGAATTGAATGCCTCACGGATTGAGGGATCGCTGAACGCAACGTAGCTTTCATGGAGTTCTGAACGTCTGCGACGCGACGAGAAACGGGGCGACCGCCATGCTCGAATCCCTCCCCACCCAGCGCCCTGCGGGCTGTCCCTTCGACCCCCCGGAGGAGCTGGCGCGGCTGCGCGAACAGGAACCCCTGGCCCGGCTCACGTTCCCCGACGGGCACCGGGGCTGGCTGGTGACCGGCCACGCCCTGGCCCGTGCGGTGGTGTCCGACCCGCGGTTCAGCTCGCGGCACGAGCTCATGCACATCCCGATGCCCGGCGCGGTCCCCACGGAACCGATACCGCCGGCCGGGCCCGGGATGTTCATCGGGCACGACGCGCCCGAGCACACCCGCTACCGGCGCCTCCTCATGGGCAAGTTCACGCTGCGCCGGATGCGGCAACTCACCGAGCGCGTCGAGGAGATCACCGCCGCGCAGCTGGACGTGATGGAGCAGCAGGGTCCGGTGGTGGACCTGGTGCGGGCGTACGCGCAGCCCATCCCTGCCCTGTTGATCTGCGAGCTGCTGGGTGTGCCCTACGACGAGCACGAGGCCTTCCAGCACCACACGATGACCCTGAACGACCACAACGCCACCGCGGAGGAACGGGGCGCCGCGATGAACGCGCTGGGGACCATGCTGTACGAGCTGGTCGTGGCCAAGCGGGCGGCGCCCACCGACGACGTGCTCGGAGACCTGGCCGCCGGTGACGAGCTCACCGACGAGGAGCTCACCAACATCGCCGTTCTGCTGCTGGGGGCAGGGTTCGACACCACCGCCAACATGCTCGCCCTGGGCGTCTTCGCCCTGCTCCAGCACCCGGAGCAGCTGGCGGCGATGCGCTCCGGGCCGGAGGTCGTGGACACGGCCGTCGAGGAGCTGCTGCGTTACCTGAGCATCGCCCACACCGGCGTGCGGACGGCGCTGGAGGACGTCGAGCTGGACGGCCGGCAGATCAAGGCGGGAGAGTCGATGGTGCTCTCGGTGATGGCCGCCAACCGGGACCCGGCGAAGTTCCCCGACCCCGACCGCCTGGACGTACGACGCCGGGCCACCGGGCACTTGGCGCTCGGCTTCGGCATCCACCAGTGCCTGGGGCAGCAGTTGGCGCGGGTCGAGATGCGGGTCGCCTTGCCGGCGGTTTTTGCGCGGTTCCCGGGCCTGAGGCTGGCCGTTCCGGCCGGGGAGGTGCCGTTGCGGACGGATTCCGACATCTACGGGGTGGATCGGTTGTTGGTGACGTGGTGAGGGGTTGCACCCGGTCGCCGAAGTCAACCGATACAGGCACGTTCGTCCCCTGCAACCGGGCGCCTTCCGCCAGTAACGTTGCATGTTCACGCGGTGCGGATACCGGACCTCGGGGGCTTGCCCAATGGCGGGAAATGAACTGACCCTCGGAAAAACGATCGCCAAGGCGCGCAGGCGCAAAGGATGGCCACAGCGGGATCTGGCTGCGATGATCGGCCGCTCGGAAAGCTGGGTCTCGCAGGTCGAGCGGGATGCGATCCCGGTCAACAGTCTGAATACGCTGCGTCAGATCGCTGATGTCCTGGGCATTTCGCTGACTGTACTTCTCGATGCCGCGCCGTCACCTGGACAATCGCCGACATCGGCTCGTCGTCGATCCGCCTCGGCTAGGGTGGCTCGCAATCTTGGTCCAGAGAAGGGTGAAGACCCTGTGCGACGCCGCGAACTTCTGGCCGCTGCGGCGGTGGTCTTCGTCTCCCCGCTGACCGGTGCCTCGACGGCCGAGGCCGACTCCCTCGCCCCGCTTGAAGACCTCCTGCTCTACGGCACCGCCACTGTGCCGGGTGACGGTGAGGTGTCACCGGCCGGCGTCGCTGACGCAGTGAAGGCGTCCCGCCAGGAATTCCGGGCTGCCCGCTACGACAGGCTGGCCCGGACCCTGCCCAGCCGGATCGCGCAAGCGGCGGCCCTGGAACCGGTGGAGCTGTCCGCCACGGCGGTCGCCGACCTCTACAACATCGCCACCCGGTTGTGCATCAAGCTCGGCGAGGACGGACTCGTGGCGATCACCGCCGACCGCGCGCTGAACTCCGCGCGGATCGGCGGGGATGCCCTGACGATTGCCGAGGCGCACCGGATGGTCTCCAGCGCCTGGCGCCGCCAAGGCCACTTCGCCCGTGCCACCGATATCGCGGTCAGGGCCGCGCAGGACGTACGCGCGGACCGAGGCTTCCCCCAGGCCGCCCGGCTGTCCGCAAGCAGCTCACTGCTGGCCACCGCCGCGTACACGGCAGCGAAAACGGGCGACCGGCACACAGCACACGCGCTGATCAGTGAGGCCGCCGAGGCTGCGGAGGCCGGCCGGACGAGCACCGCGGCTCGCACCGACACCGGGACCCAACAGGTACTGCTGCACCAGTTGTCGGCTCACTACCTCCTCGGTGATGCCGGGCAGGCGATCGACCTGGCCAGGACCATCGACCCCGCAGCGCTGCCGACCGCCGAGCGGCAGGGGCGGTTCTTCATCGACGTGGCCCGCTGCTTCGACCAGTGGGGCAAGCCCGATCAGTGCTACCGCGCGTTGCTGGCAGCCGAGAGGGCGGCGCCACAGGAGATTCGACGCGGTGCGGTCAAGAACCTGGCCGGCAGTCTGCTCCGCCATGACCGGAGCCTTCCGGGAGTCCGGGCCTTCGCCGACCGTGCGGGCGTGGCCGTCAACTAGGCTTCACCTGGCCGCGGACAGACCCCGGGCTACACCCCCGGGCAGCTCTCAGTGCCGGACCAAGCAGAACGGATGCTGGTAGAACTCGGCGAGTTCCAACGGATCAGAGCAGTCCAGCACCACACACTGCAGGTCAGCGATCACGAGCCGGTCCTGAGCATTGTCCGGCTGCGCCGGTGTCCGAGCCAGGCATTCGGCGCGCCAACCCTCCCTTCCCGCAAAGGGCTTGCTACCTCGCAGCCCGGTTGCGGACCTGTCGGCCCCTCCGGCGGTTGACTCGTCTCAGCCGCCAGGCGCCCACAACTCTCCCGCCCGAACCCCGGCGGGAGAACCGAAGAGAAGGGAACAGGCAATGAACGACCTGATCGTCTCGAAGCGTTCCATCAAGGCCGCCCGCAGCCAGGACCGGCTGAGCGACGGCGGCGGCACCGGCAAGGGCGACGGCAACGACTGATCGGGGCCGCAGATGACCGCCATCTCCTCGGCGGTCCGAAGCCTCGGCGGGAGTTTCCCCGCCGAGGCGTTCGGCCGCACCTACCGCCTCTGGCCACATATCGGCGACTTCTCGGACCTGTTCACGTGGGACGACCTCAACGAGATCATCGCCCGGCACCGTCTCGAACCCCCGCGGCTGCGGCTCTTCAACGACGGCCATCAAGTCCCACCCCACGCCTACACCCACCCGGTGGTGTCCAAGCGCCACACGGTCTGGCACCGGGTCGAGCCGGACAACCTGCACCGCCGACTCAAGGACGGCGCCTCGCTCGTCCTGGATGCCGTGGACGCACTGCACCCCGGCGTGGAAGACCTCGCGACAGCCCTGGAACGACGATTCCGTACAGATGTACAGGTCAACCTCTACGCCTCGTGGACCTCGAAAGAGGGCTTCGGTATCCACTGGGACGACCACGACGTAGTGGTCCTCCAGCTCGAAGGCGCCAAGCGGTGGAAAATCTACGGTGCCACCCGCATCGATCCGTTGCGGATCGATGTCGAAGCCCCGAAACCGCCAACCGGAGCCCCGGTCACGGATGTTGTCCTGAGGGCCGGCGACATGCTCTATCTGCCACGGGGATGGTGGCACGCCGTCGCCGCCACCGAGGGCCGGTCACTGCACCTGACCTGTGGCCTGAAGCCCACCACTGGTGCGGATCTCCTGTCGTGGCTGTCGGACCGGCTACGGGTCTCGGACACCGTTCGCGCGAACCTGCCGCGCTTCGCGTCGCCGGACAAGCGGACGGCGTATCTGGAGGCTTTGCGGAAGGAGTTCACCGAAGCCCTGCACGACGGGGTGATCGAAGAGTTCGTGACCGCACGGGGAAGCATGGACCCGGGCCGACCGATGCCGTCACTGCCATTCGTCGACGGCATCCCCGCGGACGAGGGCCTTCGCGTCCGCATCACGGCTGCCGGAGCCTGGTACACGGTGGACGAGGACGGCCACGTCGTGTTGAGCGCAGGCGGCCAGGAGTGGACTTTCGCCTCCCCCGCCCTCGAAGTGATCAAGCCCCTCGCCGAAGGAGGCGCCCCGACCCTGGGCAAGCTGGCGGTAGGCTCCGGGCTCCCTGTCGGCCACGTCGCAGCCCTCATCTCCGAGCTGGTCGCGGCCGGCGTCGCCGCCGTCAGTCGGAGAAGGTAACCGATGTTCAGTGCCCCTGAGCCGGCCCTCAGAGACCGCATGACCTCCGCCCGCGACCACGCGTGTGCCTTGCTGGGCCTCGATGCCACTGCGGGCGGAGAGGTGTGGGGATACGCCGGCAGAACATTGTCCGGGCCCGTCGCCGCGCCGGAAGGCACAGCGTGGCTGCGGCTGGTCAGCGAGCCCAAGGGCAAAGGAAACGGGAAGTTGTGGGAGGGCCCCGAGGAGGCGGAACGATCCGTACCGCCCGCCGTTCCCCGGCCACGGCTGCTCGGCCTGGGCAACTGGTCCGCCGACGGCTGGAGTTACCGGGCAGAGCACTACGAGATCGCCAAGACTCCGCCGGTGGTGAAGAGCCCGGTGCTTCACCGCTGCGTGGATCTGCCGGATGCCTGGTGGCAGGACCTACGCCAGGCGCTGCACCACCTCGCCCTCGTCCGCACCGACCGCCAGGCGGTGCGCGAGGAGTACATCCGCCGTCGCGTCCCGGAGTTCACCGGTATCACCCCCGGTGAGATCACCTGGACCACAGCACACGGCGACCTCCACTGGGCGAACCTGACCGGCCCGGTACTGACCCTTCTGGACTGGGAAGGCTGGGGCACGGCGCCGCTCGGGTACGACGCCGCAAGCCTCTACCTGCACTCCCTGCCCGTGCCCGATGCCGCAGAACGGATCCGCAAGGAATTCGCCCACGTGCTGGGCACCCCGGCCGGCCGGATCGGTGAGCTCACCGCCTGCACCGAAATCCTCCAGGCAGCCGCTCGCGTACCGTTCTACGCCGGCCTGGCCGACGGCGTGCGCCGGCATCTTCACAGCTTTTGTCAGGCCCCGGACGCGTAAGTTATGAAGGCGGCCCATGCGTGGGCACCTATGGCAAGTTGGGGGCCGTTCCTTCGCGCCGAGTCGCGGACGTGGACGGTGAAGGGGAGGGGCGCGACTTCGACGCACTGGCTGCCCTCGGGCCCGCTGTAGCTGGACTTGAACCATGTCGGTTCGGCACTCATAGTTCCTCTGCCACTCTCTTGATCAACTGAGCCGATTCCGCTTCGTTGAGGGCGTGCATACGGATCGCTGCGTAGCGCTTCATGAGCACACTCACCCTGTCCGGGTCCGCATGCAGCATGCTGCTCACTTGTCCCTCTCCGTAGCAGTGGTGGATGTGATCGGAAGTCTCCAGCACAGTGAACGGTCCGCTGATTCCGGGGCTGGCGCCTTGCCCGATGGGCAGCACCTGGATGGACACATTGCGCAACTCGCCTGCGTCCAGCAGATGGTTGAGCTGTCCCTTCATCACGTCGGGTCCGCCCACCAGGCCCCTCAGGGCCGCCTCGTGGATGACGAAGCTGAACAGCGTGGACGTCTTCTTCAGCAGTTCCTGACGCTCCAGCCGGGCTACTACCCGCTTCTCAACAATACTGTCATCCACCGGCGGGCAGTAACTGGCCATGAGTACGCGCGCATACTCCTCGGTCTGCAACAGGCCGGGCACGAGCAGCACTTCGTACCAGTGAAGAGCAATCGCCTCGGCCTCGATGTCCATGTACTCGTCCGTGCGGACCAGGACCCGTTCCGCTTCCAGATACGGCTGTGCCGCGACCAACTTCCCGTTCGCCCCGCACAACCGGTCCGCGACTTCCAGCAGCCGCTGCGTCGGCCTCCGGCGCCCCATCTCCATCGACGAGACGGTCTCGTACTCGTAGCCGGCTTCCTTGCCGAGCTCCTTGCGCGTGATATTCGCGCCTGTCCGCCACAACTTGATCTGGTTTCCGCACAGTCGCCACACCATCGGCGGCTGAGAAGTCTCACTCATCCGGCACCCGCCCCTCGCTCCTCTGTCGGTACCAACGGAGGCTAGGGCGGGGCAAGAGATATCCGCGCCAGGTTCGCGGGAAGTCCCTACTGTCGGGGTACCCCGGAGCGCCCCGTCAGGGGCGCGGGGAACTGCGCGACCAGCCCCCACAACCCGCAGCCGACACACTGCCCCTGGCCCCGCCAGGGCTACCGCACCGCCTCCACCGGCCGTACCCGCAGCGCCGCCCACGTGGGCACCAGCGTGGCGGCCAGCACCACCACGACCGCCACCGCAACCACCGTCAGGTACACCGACACCGGCCCCGCGGGCCACCACGACCCGTCCGCCGCCGCGAGGCAGAACGGCACCAGCGTCGTCCCCGCCGCCACCGTGCCCAGCGACAACCCCACGGCGGCCACCAGTCCGCCCTCCACCGCCATCATCCGCAGCACCTGGCCCCGCGTGGCGCCCGTCAGCCGTTGCAGCGCGAACTCCCTGCGCCGGTTGCCGACGGCGACCGCGGTCGTGTTCACGACCGAGAGCGCGGTGTACACGACGAGCAGTCCGACGACGAGGTAGTTGACGGACGCCTGCGTCCGGTTGTCCCGCGCGTGCGCGGCCGTCACCGCTTCCCGGCCGCTGACTTTCAGGCCGGGCAGGGCGGCGGCCAACGCGGCAGGGTTCCCGCCCCGCACCAGGATCTGCGCCGGCAGTCCCGCCGTCGTGTGCGGGGCGAGCAACTCCGCGCTCGTCAGCGCCGATTCGTACCCCTCGCGCCCCGCGAACAGCGCCACGACCCGGACGTCCACCACGGCCCCGTCCCCCAGCTTCAGCCGCAGCACGTCCCCCACCCCGCGGTGGATCCGGTGCGCCACGCTCTCCGGCAGGGCGACGGCGTCGCCCCGCAGGCCGGCCAGGCTCCCCGCGGTGGCCCGCACCGCGAGCGTCTCGTTCACGCCGTCCGCGCTGACGCCGCGCAGGGGCAGGCCGTTCTTGTTCTCGTCGCCGTCACGCGGCGCGAGGGTGAAGGCGGAGCTGGTGACGTACGCGCTCGCGCCCGTGACGCCCGGCAGCGCGCGGACCCGGTCGAGCAGGGCAGGGTCCACTCCCCCGGCGGCCGACGTGATCACCGCGTCGGCCCGCAGGTCCTGCGCGAACACCCGGTCGGTGGCGGCCGCGGCCGTGGTCTGGAGGTAGATCTCACCGACGGCGATGGCGCTCGCCAGCATGACCGGCATGGCGACCGCGGCCGTCTTCGCCGCCCTCGCCCGGCAGCCCCGCACCGCCAGCCTGCCGCAGACACCGGTGAGGAGCCGTACGGGCCAGTACAGCAGGGCCGTCACGAGCCTGGTGCACCACGGGCCGAGCAGGGCCAGGCCGATCGCGCAGCACATCACGGTCGGCCCGGCGGTACTGGCCGCCACGGGGCCGTGCAGGACGAGCGCGGTGACGAGCGTCAGCGCGACCGTACCGGCCAGGAACAGCAGCCCGAGGACGATGCGCACCGGGTGCAGCCGGCTGCTCGGCGCGGCGGCCTCCCCCAGCGCCTCGACGGGGCGCGCCCGCACCGCCCGCGCCGTGCCGAGGAGCGTGCCCGCCACGGCGGTCAGCAGCAGTGCGCCGTACGCGGGCAGGGCCGGGATCCAGCCCTGCCGGAACTCGACGGCGCCCGCGACCATTCCGCTGTCGACCAGCGTGTCGAACAGCCATCGCCCGGCCACCGGCCCCGCGGGCCAGGCGGAGGCCCCCGCGAGGACCATGACCATCAGGGTCTCGCCCAGCAGCATCCGCCGCAGCAGGCGCGGGGTCGCCCCGACCGCCCGCAGCAGGGCGAGTTCGCGGCTGCGCTGCTGCGCGGACAGCGACACGGTGCCGGCCACGACGAACGCCGCGACCAGGACGACCAGGCCGCCGACGGCGCCGGAGAGCGCGATCAGATCGTCGCTGCCCTGCACCACTTCGGGGTGTTCGACGGCCCCGCGGCCGTCACCGGTCAGGAACGTGACGGGCTGCCCCGCCAGCGCCTTGCGCACGGCGCCGGGGTCCGTGCCGGGCGCGAGCACGACCGCGATGTCGGCGACGGTGTCCGGGCGGCCGGACAGACGCACGGCCTCGGACCCCGAGAAGAACAGGGTGGGTTGAGGGACATCGTGCGCGGTGACGATGCCGCTCACACGGTACGTGGCCGACCCGCCGTGCGCGGCGATCCGGACGCGGTCGCCCGCGGTGACACCCGCGCGGCGGGCGAGCCCGGCATCGAGGACGACGTCGCCCCTGCCCTGCGGGGCGCTGCCGGACGCGAGCGCGTACGGGGTCAGGGCGGCCGAATCCCAGCCGTGCGCCTGCGCCTTGGCGCCGTCCGCCACCGCGGCCTCGAAGGTGCGCTCACCGACGGCGTCGCGCACGCCGGGAACGGCGCGCACGCGCTCCACGAACTCCGCGGGGAGCTCGACCCGTTCAGGGAGGGTCGTCTTCCGCTTGTGCTTCTTGCTCGTCGGCACCTCGTGCGTGCGGTCACCCGTGACGAGGAGCTGCGCACCCGCGAGCCGCTGCGGCGGAACGACGTTGCGGATGCCGGTCTCCATCAGCCCGCCGCAGGCCATGACGAGGGTGGCGCCGAGGAACAGGGCGAGGAAGGTGGCGACGAAGGCGCCGGAGCGGTGCCGCAGGGAGCGCGCGGCGAGTTTGGCCATCACGGGGGACGACGCTATGGCCGGGGCAGCGCCCCGACCCATGGGAACAGCAGGCCAACGGGGGTGGGGCTAGCCCTACCGGACCGTCGCTCCCGGCACCGGCCCCGAGGCCACCCGCACCGCGCGGCACGTGCCGGAGGCGCGCAGGGCGTCGGCCACCTTCTCCGCCTCCTCCGGGCTCCCGGCCAGGAATGCCGTCGTCGGGCCCGAGCCCGAGACCATCGCCGCCAGGGCACCGGCCTCGGTGCCCGCCGCGAGGGTGGCCTCCAGGGACGGGCGCAGCGAAATGGCCGCCGGCTGGAGGTCGTTGGAGACGGCGGCGGCCAGAGCGGCCGGGTCGCCTGCGCGCAGCGCGTCCAGCAGGGCCGGCGACGGCTCGGGGGCGGGGATCTCCGCATCGCCCCGCAGGCGGTCGCACTCGCGGTAGACCGCGGGGGTCGACAGGCCGCCGTCCGCCACGGCGAAGACCCAGTCGAAGGTGCCCCCGGTCTCCAGCGGGGTCAGCAGCTCGCCCCGGCCCCGGCCGAGGGCCGCGCCGCCCACCAGGCTGAACGGGACGTCGCTGCCCAACTCGGCGCAGATCTCTAGGAGTTCCTCGCGCGAGGCGCCCGTGCCCCACAGTGCGTCACAGGCCAGGAGGGCGCCCGCGCCGTCCGCGCTGCCGCCGGCCATGCCGCCCGCCACCGGGATGTCCTTGGCGATGTGGATGTGGACGTCCACGGCGTGCCCGTACCGCGCGGCCAGCGCGAGTGCGGCCCGGGCCGCGAGGTTGGAGGCGTCCAGGGGGACATGCGCCGCGTCCGGACCGGAGCACGTGATGCGCAGCGACTCGGCCGGGGTCACCGTGACCTCGTCGTACAGGCCGACGGCGAGGAAGACGTTGGCCAGGTCGTGGAAGCCGTCGGGGCGCGGACCGCCCACGGCGAGCTGGACGTTGACCTTGGCGGGGACGCGGACGGTGACGGACTCGGCGGTCACGGGGACGGCTCCTCGGGGCGATCGGAAGGACGGGCGGAGGGGGCGGCCGATCGTACGGCCGGGACCGGCGCCTGGGGCCGATCGTACGGCCCAGGGCCTGTCCGCCCCGTAGGGGCGCGGGGAACTGCGCGATCAGCCACGACGCGCCTGTAGTCGAGGGGCTCGGGGCTGCGCCCCGGACCCCTGGGGTAGTGCGTCGGCTGCGGACCGGCGGTGGCTGGTCGCGCTCACGCGGCGGAGCCGCATATGTCAACAGCCCCGCGCCCCTGACGGGGCGCCGAAGCCGTGCCACCCGGCCGGCGGCGACCCGCCGTCAGGCGGTCGGCTTGTGCTCCGCGATGGCCGCGAACTCGTGCACCGTGAGCGACTCGCCGCGCGCCTGCGGCGAGATCCCCGCCGCGACCAGCGCGGTCTCGGCCGCGGCGGCCGAGCCGGCCCAGCCGGCCAGCGCGGCGCGCAGGGTCTTGCGGCGCTGGGCGAAGGCGGCGTCGACGACGGCGAAGACCTCCGCCTTGCTCGCCGTCGTCTCGATCGGCTTCTCGCGGCGCACCAGCGAGACGAGGCCCGAGTCGACGTTCGGGGCGGGCCAGAAGACGTTGCGTCCGATCGAGCCGGCCCGCTTGACCTCGGCGTACCAGTTGGCCTTGACCGAGGGCACGCCGTAGACCTTGTTGCCGGGCACGGCCGCGAGCCGGTCGGCGACCTCGGCCTGGACCATCACCAGCGTGCGCTCGATGCTGGGGAAGCGGTCCAGCATGTGCAGCAGCACCGGCACGGCGACGTTGTAGGGCAGGTTGGCGACGAGCGCGGTGGGCTGCGGGCCCGGCAGCTCCTGCACCTGCATCGCGTCGCTGTGGACGAGCGCGAAGCGGTCGGCGCGGGAGGGCAGCCGGCCCGCGATGGTCGACGGGAGGGCGGCGGCCAGCACGTCGTCGATCTCGACCGCGGTGACCCGGTCGGCGACCTCCAGCAGGGCCAGGGTCAGCGACCCGAGGCCGGGGCCGACCTCGACGACCACGTCGTCGGGCCGCACCTCGGCGGTCCGCACGATGCGCCGGACCGTGTTCGCGTCGATCACGAAGTTCTGGCCGCGCTGCTTCGTGGGGCGGACCCCGAGGGCGGCGGCCAGTTCTCGGATGTCGGCCGGGCCGAGGAGGGCGCCGGATTCGTCAGTGCTGGGGCTGGAGCTCACCCGTGAAGTTTACGGCCGCACACCGGCCAGGGCGTCGACCCCCGGCTGACGTAGAGCTTCTTGGCCCGCATGGTCTGTTCCTCGGAGGTGGCGTCCTGCGGCCGGCCGGAGCCGCCGAGCGACTGCCAGGTGCGCACGTCGAACTGGTACAGCCCGCCGTACGTGCCCGAGGGGTCCACCGCGTTGGGCCGCCCGCCGGCCTCGCACTGGGCGAGCCCGGACCAGTTCAGCCCCTCCGCGCCCTGCACGGTGGTGGGCCGCGGCTTGGTGCCGATCTTCACGATCTCGGTGCGGGGCTGCCGGGCGATCTCGGAGGAGATCTTCTTGGGCTTCTGCTTCACGCCGTTGACCGTGCGCAGCGCGTACATCACGCGTTCGGCGCCCGGCTCGCCGCGCTGCACGACGGTCTCGGTGCCCTTGTAGAGCGTGGGGTCCTCGTGCCGTTCGGTCTCGAAGGGGATCGGCTCCTCGCGGACCTCCTGGCTGCCGGTGATGCGCATGACGGAGATCGTCTGCCCGTCGCGCGGGAAGCTGCCGGGGTCGACGGAGGTGGTGTCCTGGCCGTGCAGGACGATCCCGGCCTGGTCGAGGGCCTCGCGGACGGTGGCCGCGTTGGTGCGGATCGTGCGCTCGCGCCCGTCGGCCATGAACGTCACGGACCGCTCGGTGCGCACGTCCAGGTCCAGGCCCTTGCGCCCGATGGACGTGGAGCGGGAGGCGGACAGGTACGCGCCCTCGGCGCGCACGCCGAGCTGGCGCAGGGCGCCGTCGACGGTCCGGGCCGTGGTCCACACCTGGCGGCGCTCCCCGTCGAGGGTGAGGGTGACGGGACGGCCGTAGCGGACGATCACGCGGTCGCCGGAGGCGAGGTCGTGGTGCGGGCCGGGGGCGACGATGTCGTGGTCGCCGACGTGCATGCCCTGGTCGGCCAGCAGCTCGTTCACGTCGTCCGCGAAGGTGTGCAGGGTGCGCGGCCTGCCGTCGACGCTGAGCTGGACGGCCTTGTCGCTGGCGATGAACGCCGAGGTGCCGCCGGCCAGGAAGGCCACCACGAGGGCCTGCGGCAGCAGGCGGCGCAGCGGTTCGGTGCGGTCGCCCGCGGGGCGTCTGCGGCGCGCGGCCCGGCGGCCCCGGCCGTCGGCCTCCGGTTCCCCGTCCGGGCCGTCGTCGCCCGTGGCACCGGGCGCTGTGGCCTGCCGGGGCAGCAGGGGCTGCCCGGAGGGCTCGTGGGCCGGGGACGGCTGGTGCGGCTCGTACGACGGCGACGACACCGGCAACGAGGCCGCCGACGGGACCTCGTAGGTCCCGAACGGCTGCTCGTACGGTTCGTACGGCTCGTACCGCGGATACGCCCCGTACGGCTCGTGGGGCACGTACGGGTCGTAGCGCGGCGCTTCCGTGGTGGCGCGGGGGCTGCCCTGGGTATGACTCACGACACTCCACTGGTACGGCTGCACACGGCCTGGGCCCGGGACTGTAGCGGAGGCGCGGTCACGGACCAAAGTCGTACCGTCACACGGTGTCGCGGATTTGAGGGTCAGTACCCGAAGGCGCGTGCGGTATTGGCCGCGACGGCCGTGGCCAGGGCGTCCTCGTCGGTCCCCTTCACTTCCGCCATCGCACGCAAAGTGACCGGAATGAGGTAGGGCGCATTCGGCCGTCCGCGATACGGCATCGGTGTGAGGAAAGGTGCGTCGGTCTCCACGAGCACCCGGTCGAGGGGGGCGACGGCGAGGGCGTCGCGCAGCGGCTGAGCGTTGCGGAAGGTGACGTTCCCGGCGAACGACAGGTAGTAGCCGGCCTCGGCGCACACCTTCGCCATGGCGGCGTCGCCGGAGAAGCAGTGGAAGACCACCGTCTCCGGCGCGCCCTCCTCCGTCAGGACGCGCAGCACGTCGTCGTGCGCGTCGCGGTCGTGGATGACCAGGGCCTTGCCGTGGCGCTTGGCGATGTCGATGTGGCAGCGGAAGGAGTACTCCTGGGCCGCCATGCCCTCGGGACCGGTGCGGAAGAAGTCGAGACCGGTCTCGCCGACCCCCTTGACCTGCGACAGGCCGGCCAGGCGGTCGATCTCGGCGAGGGCGGCGTCGAGCGCCGCCCGGCCCCCGGGCTCGCGGGCCCCCTGCCGGGACCAGCCGTCGGGATCGCCGAGCTCGATGCGGGGTGCCTCGTTGGGGTGCAGGGCGACGGTCGCCCAGACGGCGTCATGGGCTGCCGCGGTGTCCGCGGCCCACCGGGATCCGTTCAGGTCGCAGCCCACCTGGATCACGGTGGTGACGCCGACGGATGCGGCCGAGGCGAGGGCCTCCTCCACCGTGGCGTACTTCTGCATGTCCAGGTGAGTGTGCGAGTCGGCCACGGGCACCGCCAGCGGCGCCGGGAGGGGCGGGGGGACGTCCTTGTCGTCGTTCTTCTTCCGCTCGCCGCCGGCCGGGCCACTGTTCGATGCCATGCACGCGATTCTAAGGAGCGGGCGAGCTCACTTCCGGTGCAGGTGGAAGGGCTTGAGCAGGTCCGAGAGGTGCCAGTGGTGCTCGGCGTGGTGGTGCGGGCGCTCCTCGTGCGAGCCGCCGTTCATCAGCGGCCCCGCCGTCGCGGGGGCGGGCACGGTCGTGCGGGTGGGCAGGTGCAGGGCGTCGGCGATCACGGACACCTGGCCGGAGCGCATGATGCGCACCACGTGGTTGCCGCAGTTGACGCAGGTCGGGCGGGTCAGCGGAGACGGGACGCGCTGCCCGTCCGCGTAGTACGTGACGAACGGCTGGCCCTTGGCGTCGACGTGGTGCTGTATTTCGTACGACTGTTCCCAGCAGTGCCCGCATCGCATGCAGGCAAAGCTGTAGGACTCATGCGCCGCCTCGAAGGCCGTCGCACCCTGCTCGGCGGCAGTGCGCGGACGGGTCACGGGGTGGACTCCGCTCGAGGTCTCTGCGGTCTCGCTCATGGCAGCTCCTCTTGTCCGTAGACAAGTCTCTCCGGGATCGGACGTCCCACATCAAGGGAACGCCCTTCCCGGCGGCAGCGCAGCAGCCCGGCCCCCGAATTGGGGCAAACTTGGCGGCTTCATGCCCGAAGGCGCTCACAGCCGGTACCAAGCTTTGCTTTTCGGGTTGGCCCTTTACCCTACGGTGAGACCTGCTGTGCGGCATTTTTTGCCGCTACGACCGCATCGAACACGGCCCTCTTGGGCAGGCCCGTCTCGGCCGCCACGGCCGCAATGGCCTCCTTGCGGCGCTCGCCCGCTTCCTCCCTGATCCGCACCCGGCGGACCAGCTCGGCCTCGTCCAGTTCCTCGGGTCCGGTCTCCGGCGCGCCCTCGACGACGATCGTGATCTCGCCGCGGACGCCCTCGGCCGCCCACGCGGCGAGCTCCTTGAGCGGGCCGCGCTTGACCTCCTCGTACGTCTTCGTCAGCTCGCGGCAGACGGCCGCCCGGCGGTCCGCGCCGAGCACCTCGGCCATGGCGGCCAGGGTGTCGTCCAGGCGGTGCGGGGCCTCGAAATAGACCAGGGTGCGCCGCTCGCCGGCCACCTCCCGCAGCCGGCCCAGGCGCTCGCCGGCCTTGCGGGGCAGGAAGCCCTCGAAGCAGAACCGGTCGACGGGGAGGCCGGACACCGCCAGCGCGGTGAGCACGGCCGACGGGCCCGGCACGGCGGTGACCTTGATGCCGCGCTCGACGGCGGCGGCCACCAGCCGGTAGCCGGGGTCCGACACGGACGGCATCCCCGCGTCCGTGACCAGCAGCACCCGCGCCCCGCCGGCCAGCGCCTCGACCAGCTCGGGGGTGCGGGCCGCCTCGTTGCCCTCGAAATAGGACACGACGCGGCCGGTGGTGTGCACCCCCAGCGCCTGCGTCAGGCGGCGCAGCCGCCGGGTGTCCTCGGCGGCGATCACCTCGGCCGCACCGAGCTCGGCGGCCAGGCGCGGGGGCGCGTCGGCGACGTCGCCGATGGGGGTTCCTGCGAGTACGAGCGTTCCAGTCACACCACCATCCTCGCAGGGCGCCCGCGCACCGCCGTCGGCTGCGGGCCGTCCGTGGCCGAAGAACTACCGCCTCAGCAGCGTGACGTCCTGGGACCGCGCCGCCAGAAACGTCGGCAGCGGCAGCCCCATCGCCCCGCGCCGCATCCGCATCAGGGTGGCCTCGACCTTGGCGCCGCCGGGGTGCACCGCCGGGTCCTCGGGACGGCCGGTGTTGCGCCAGTGGTGCTCCTGCCCGTCGCACTCGGCTCTGGTGCCGCCGATGGCGTGCACGTACTGGCTGCTCTGGCGGACGTTGGTGGCCAGATACACCGGCTCGCCCGCGTTGCCGCCGCTGCACAGGTACGCGCCGGACAGGGTGACGGTGCCGTCGGGGGCGACGGAGCCGAGGCGGTCGATGGAGATCCTGTAGACCGGGGTGCCGATGGCGTGGGCGGCGGTGGGCGTGGGGAGTGCGGTGAACAGGGCAGCGCCGAGGGCGGTGACGAGGGCGGGGCGGACGGTCGGCACGGGGATCCTCTTTCGGGTCTGTGATGACGAGCCGCCAGGGATACCCGAATTGTCCGTTACGGCGCCCGAGGCGCGCCGTCAGCCGGCGTACAGCATCAGGCCGATGCCGACCACCATCAGGCCTGCGGCCGCCACGCGGGGGCCGCCGAACCGCTCCTTCATGAAGAGCGCGCCGATGGCCGCGCCCACGATGATGGACGACTCGCGCAGCGCGGCGATCGGCGCCAGTTCCGCCTTGGTCTGCGCCCACAGCACCAGGCCGTAGGCGAACACCGACAGCAGGCCGCCGAGCAGGCCGCGCACGGCGAACGGGCGGATCTCCGCGAGGAACCGGCCGCGCCGGGTGGCCATCGCCCAGGCCGGGATCACCAGTCCTTCCAGGACCATCAGCCAGGCGATGAAGCCGAGGGGCGAGTGCGCGGCGCGCACGCCGAGGCCGTCGATGACGGTGTACGCGGCGATGGCCAGCCCCGTCGCGAGGGCGGCCCCGACCGCGGGCCACTGCGAACCCCGAACCGGTGGCCTGGCGCCACTGCCGCGGATGCCCCACAGGGCGAGCCCGACCAGCCCGGCGGAGGCCACGACCACGCCCGCGAGCTGCCACTGCCCGGGCAGCTCGCCCGCGAAGACGGCGGCGAGGACGGTGACCACGAGGGGCGCGGTGCCGCGGGCGATCGGGTACATCTGCCCGAAGTCGCCGAGGCTGAACGACCGCATGAGCAGGGCCTGGTAGACGACGTGCACGACGGCGGAGGCCACCAGGTACGGCCATGCGGGGGCGGCCGGCGCCGCAGCGAAGGGCAACAGGGCGAGGCCGCACAGGGCGCCTCCGCCGCCGACGAGGGTGAAGGCCAATAGCTGATCACGGATGTTGTGGGCTATGGCGTTCCAACTGGCGTGGGTTATCGCGGCGATGAGGACGGCGACAGCGACGGTGGCAGTCATGGGCGCGATCTTTCCGTAACCGTGGCTCCGCCCCGGACCAGGGCCCCGTCAGGGGCGCGGGGAACTGCGCGACCAGCCACGACGCGCCAGCAGTCGACGTCCCGGGGCTTCGCCCCGGACCCCTGGGGTGGTGCGTCGAGTGCGGGCCGGTGGGGGCCGGTCGCGCAGTTCCCCGCGCCCCTGACGGGGCGCTGCCGTCCCCCCTACGGGGCGGCCCGCAGCACCGCCGCCACGATCGGTCCCGCCGAATCGCCGCCGTGTCCGCCCTGCGGGACCACGGCCGCGGCCGCCACGTCGCCGCGGTACGCGGTGAACCAGCCGTTCGGCGACGTCTGGCCGTCCATCTCCGCGGAGCCGGTCTTGGCCCCGATGTCCCCGCCGAGGCCGGACATCGCCCCGGCCCCGGTCCCCGCCGTGGCGGTGAGCCGCATCATCGAGCGGAGGTCCGTGGCCACCCCGGACGGCAACGAGCGCGGGGCGCGGGCGAGTTCGCGGCCGTCCACCGACGGGTCCACCAGATACGGCTGCCGGAACGACCCGTTGCGGACCGTGGCCGCCACCGAGGCCATCGTCAGCGGGTTCATCTGCACCCGGCCCTGCCCGATCATCGCCGCCGCCTTGCCGGCCCCGGAGTCCGACGGCACCTTGCCGTCGAACGTGGAGATGCCCGCCTTCCAGTCCAGCCCGATGCCGAAGACGTCGCGCGCCTCGTCCGCGAGCGCGGTGTCGGACAGCTGGCCGGCCAGGGAGACGAACGCCGTGTTGCACGAGGCGGCGAAGTCCTGCGCGAACGTCGCGCCCGGGTTCTCGCTCTTCTCCACGTTGTGGAACTGCATGCCGTACGTCACGAACTTCGGGCACGGCAGCGGCTTGCCCGGGGCCGCCTTGCCCTGCTCCAGCAGCACCGCCGACGTCACGATCTTCATCGTGGAGCCGGGCGCGGTCGTCCCGCCGATCGCGGCGTTGAACCCCTTCTGCGCGTTGGCGATGGCCAGGATCTCGCCCGTGCTCGGCTTCACCGACACCACCGAGGCGTCGGCGTGCCGGGCGACCGCCGCCTCGGCCGCGCGCTGCGCGCCCGCGTCGATCGTCGTGCGCAGCGTGCCCGGCTTGCCCTTGGAGACCACGAACAGCGTCTTGCCCGGCGCGCCGCCGGCGCCCTGGCTGCGCACCTCCACGCCCGGCTCGCCGCCCGCCTTCTCCCCGAACTTCTTGCGCAGTTCGGGCAGGAGGGGGGCGAGCGAGGGGTAGTCCTTGGGGTCCAGTTCCTTGCCGTCGCGGTCGACGGCGGTGACCTGCGGGGCCTCCGTGGCGGCCGTCTTCAGCGACTCGCCAGCCGCCAACTGCGGGTGCAGGACGGCGGGCTGCCAGTCGACCAGCGGGCGGCCGCTGCCCCGGCCCCGCACCACGGCGAGCGAGGACTCGTACGTCCAGGTCGAGCGCTGCTTGTCCAGGGCCACCTCCGCGGTGACCGTGAAGGGCACCGTGGTGCCCGTAGCAGCCGCCTGACGGAACGTCACCTTTTCGATGCGGGCGGCGTCGTGGTAGCCGGTCAGTGCTGCCGTCGCCGCCTGGGCGTTGTCGGTCAGGCCCGCGGCCTTCTCCGTGTCGCCCGCCTCCCATGCCGCGAGGAAGTCACGGGCGGTCGACTCCACTTCGCTCGCGCTCGGCGGGCCCGTCTCCACCGGTGCCGCTTCGGTGTGCGTGGATCCGCCGTCGCCGCTCATGGCGTCGGCGAGGTTCCAGACCCCCAGGCCTGCGGCCCCCACCAGCGCGGCGGCGACCCCGCCGACGGCGTACTTCGCACCCTTGTGCATGCCGATCCCCCTCCTGGCCCCCACGGTTCCCCCCATGGCTCGGACCAGCTTTTAATCAGTCGATTAAAACTCCAGAGGGAACTCTACGGGACAGGAGTGACATACGACGCGAGGGTGGCCGGAACGTTTCACGACGGGGGCCGGATCCGGCGTCAGATCCAGGTGTCGAACCACATGCGGTTGCGCCACGCGTCGATCGGAATCGCCTGACCCGTGTAAAGGGGCCAAAAATAAACGAAGTTCCACACGATCAGCAGGACCAGCGTCCCCGCGACGACCGCGCCGGCCACCCGGCGCCGTTCCGAGGAACCGCGCGGCCCGAGGATCGCGCCGATCATCATCGCCACGGCGAGGCACAGGAACGGCGCGAACACCACGGCGTAGAAGACGAAAATCGTGCGTTCCTGCCACATGAACCACGGCAGATAGCCCGCGGCCACCGCGCACAGCACCGCACCCGCGCGCCAGTCGCGCCGGAACGCCCACCGCCAGAGCAGGTACAGCACCGCGAAGCAGGCCGCCCACCACAGCAGCGGCGTGCCCAGGGCGAGCACCTCGCGCGCGCACTTGTCGACCGCGTCCGTGGGACAGCCGTCCTGGCCGGGCTTCGGGGACTCGTAGAAGTACGAGACCGGGCGCGCCTGGACCAGCCAGCTCCACGGGTTCGACTGGTACGTGTGCGGCGAGGAGAGCGTGGTGTTGAAGTCCCACACCTGCTGCTCGTAATGCCACAGGCTGCGCAGCGGGTTGAGGATCCCGTCGAGGAGACCGCCCGTGCCGTGACCGCCCTCGGTCTCGGCGTAGTGCCGGTCGTAGCCGCTGTGCTGCCAGCCCAACGAGGGGCTGAACGTGCCGCTCTTGGCGAACCAGCCCGTCCAGGAGGCGAGATAGACGCCGAGCGCCACCGGCACCGTCGACAGGAACGCCCACGGCACGTCGCGGCGCAGCGCCGAGCGCCACGGGCGCAGCGCCCCGGCGGTGCGCCGGGAGCCGGCGTCCCAGAGCACGATCATCAGGCCGAACGCGGCCAGGAACACGGCACCGTTCCACTTCGTGGCACAGGCCAGGCCCAGCAGGACGCCGGCCGCGAGCCGCCAGGGGCGCAGGCCCAGGCGCAGCCCGTCGCCGACGGGAGGGGCGGGAAGGGCCTCGCCGGTGTCGTCCACGGGCAAGGCCGCCGCCAGGCGCGCCCGCGCGCGGTCGCGGTCGACGAGGATGCAGCCGAAGGCCCCCAGCACGAAGAACATCAGCACCGTGTCGAGCAGTGCGGTGCGGCTCATCACGAAGTGCAGCCCGTCCACCGCGAGCAGCCCGCCGGCCAGGCAGCCGAGGAACGTGGAGCGGAACAGGCGGCGGCCGATGCGGCACAGCATCAGCACGGAGAGCGTGCCCAGCAGCGCGACCATGAAGCGCCAGCCGAAGGGGTGCAGCCCGAAGAGCTGCTCGCCGATGCCGATGACCCACTTGCCCACCGGGGGGTGGACGACGTACGCCGCGGCGTCACCGACGTACGAATGCCCGGCAATGATCTTGTCGTTGGCGTCCTTGGGCCAGTCGACCTCGTAGCCGAACTTCCACAGCGCCCAGGCGTCCTTGGCGTAGTACGTCTCGTCGAATATCACCGCGTTCGGGCTGCCCAGGTTCCAGAACCGGAGCACCCCCGCGAACAGGGCGACGGCCAGTGGGCCGGCCCAGCCCGTGGACCGCGCGAGCCGGTACGCCAGGAGCGGGGGGGCGCCGAGGGCGCCCCACACCCGCGTCCCTGGTTCGGGATACGGCGGCACGAGCCGCTCCCGCACTCCGCCGTGGCTCCGCCGGCCCGCGTAGCCGTAGCGGCGGAGGCGGTGCTGCCACGGGTGCGGGTTCCGTTCCTGGGTCGCGGTGTCAGTGCTCACCGCGCCATCGTATGGAACCGGGCTGTGAGAGGTCCCGTCCTGCGGGTGCGGGTCGGCCTCGGGTGCCCGCGCTCCTTACGGGGCGCGGTTCTGCAGTGCCGCGCGCAGCCCCACGTTGCCGATCAGGATGCCGCCGTCCACCGGCAAGGTCACCCCCGTGATCCACGCCGCATCCTGCGACGCCAGGAACGCCACCGCCGCCGCGATGTCCTCCGGCCGTCCCACGCGCCCCAGCGGATACACGGGCGCGGCCCGTGCCAAGGCGGCTTCCCGGCCGGTCCAGTTGGGCGTGTCCACCGTGCCCGGCGCGACCAGGTTGACCCGGACCCCGCGCGCAGCGCACTGACCCGCCAGGGTGCGGGTCAGGCTCGCGAGCCCGGCCTTGGCCGCGCTGTAGGCGTGATTGCCGAAGTCCTGTTCCCCGTTGACCGAGCCGACGTTGACCACCGCGCCGCGGCCCCCGGCGGCGGCCAGGTGCGGCATGGCCGCCCGGATGCAGCGGAAGGCGCCGTTCAGCGTGATGTCGAGGTCGCGCTGCCAGGCCTCGTCCGTCTCGTCCTCGACGAGCGCCGGATCCGGGTGGCAGGCGAAGGCGTTGTTGACCAGGACGTCCAGACCGCCGAACCGCTCGACGGCCACCGCCACCGCCGCCTCGACGGCGGCCCGGTCGCCCACGTCGCAGGGCGCCGCCTCCGCCGTCAGGCCCGTCTCCCGGATGCCCGCCGCCGCCTTCTCCGCGCGCTCCCCGTCGAGGTCGCTGACGAGCACCCGCGCGCCCTCGGCCGCGAGGCGCCGCGCGGTGGCCGCGCCGATGCCGCGCCCGGCACCGGTGATCAGGACCGTCCAGCCGTCGAACCGTCTCAGCACACGGGGTGACTACCCGGCGAGCGACTTCGCAACCGCCCGCACCAGGGCCTGGGCCCGCGGGTCGGCGGTGACGTTCTTCTGCATGCCGTTGGTGACGTAGCCGAAGGAGATGCCCGACTCGGGGTCGGCGAAGGCGAGCGAGCCGCCGCGGCCCGGGTGGCCGAAGGAGCCGGGGCCCAGCAGCGGGCACGCCCCGCCGTGCAGCATGTAGCCCAGTCCGAAGCGGGTGCCCACCAGCAGGACCCGGTCCGGGCCCGCCGACTCCTCGGTGCGGGCGAGGGTCAGGGTGGCGGGGGCGAAGAGCCGGTGGCCGCCGTCGACGACGCCGGTCAGGGAGGCGTAGAAGCGGGCCAGCGCGTCGGAGGTGGCGATGCCCGCGGAAGCGGGGAGCTCGCCGGCCCGGTAGGCCGGGTCGTTCTCGTCCGGGTGCGGGTCGATCGCCGCGAAGGCGCGGCGGGTGAGGGACTCCGGGTCGCGGTAGGCGTCCGTGACGGACTGCTTGGCGCGTACGCGCAGCCCGGCCGAGGCGGGCGCGGGCGGGGCCTCGACGTCGGCTATCCGGCCGACGCGGTCCCGCTCGGCGTCCGGCAGGCCTATCCACAGGTCGAGGCCCAGCGGGCCGGCGATCTCCTCGGCGACCCAGGTGCCGAGCGTGCGCCCGGTGACGCGCAGGACCAGCTCGCCGAGCAGCCAGCTGTAGGTCTGGGCGTGGTAGCCGTGCTCGGTGCCGGGCTCCCAGGCGGGCGCCTGCGCGGCGAGCGCGCGCGGGCCGCTGACGCCGTCGACGGCCTCGGCCGGGGTGAGCGGGGTGTCGAGCACGGGCAGCCCGGCTCGGTGCGCGAGCAGGTGCCGGACGAGGACGCGCTCCTTGCCGGCCGCCTTGAACTCGGGCCAGTACGTGCCGACGGGCGCGTCCAGGTCGACCTGGCCGCGCTGGTGCAGGAGCAGCAGGACGGCGGCGGCGACGCCCTTGGTGGCGGAGCGGACGACCTGGGCGGTGCCGTGCCGCCAGGGCTCCTCGCCCAGATCGGCGTCGCGGGTGCCCGCGTACAGGTCGACGACCTTGGTGCCGTCGCGGTAGACGGTGACGGCGGCGCCGCGCTCGCCGCGGAGGGCGAAGTTGTCTGCGAAGGCCGCGCGGACGGGTTCGAACCCGTCCGCCGTCGTGCCGTGGACGTCCACCACTGGTACTGCTCCTGCCGTGCCGATTGTTGCCAGTCCACCATGGTGCAACGTGCCCGATTCGCACTGTTGACCGGGGGTGGGCGGGCCGAGGGCGCGGGTCAGGTCTCGGTGCGGTCGGCCAGGGCGGGGGCCGGGGCGGGGCGGACGTGGGCGGTCCACTTCTCCTCGACGCGGGCGGCCTTCCAGACCACCATCGCGAGCAGCCACGTGACGAAGAACATGCCGACGATGACGAAGCCGACCGTGTTCAGGTCCAGTCCGCCGATCCAGTCCCAGAACGGGCCGTGCAGGTCCAGCTTGTCGGCGATCAGGCCCAGCAGCTCGACCGTGCCGATGACGAGCGCCACGGCAACGGACAGGCCGGTGATGACGAGGTTGTAGTAGACCTTGCGGACGGGCTTGGAGAAGGCCCAGCCGTAGGCGAAGTTCATGAACGAGCCGTCGATGGTGTCCAGCAGCGACATGCCCGCCGCGAAGAGCACGGGCAGGCACAGGATCGCGTACCAGGGCAGGCCCGAGGCCGCACCGGAGCCGGCCAGCACCAGCAGGGCCACCTCGGTGGCGGTGTCGAAGCCCAGGCCGAAGAGCAGGCCCAGCGGGTACATCTGCCACGGCTTGGAGATCGACTTCATGACGCGGCCGAGCAGCCGGTTCATGAGCCCGCGGTTGTTCAGCTGCTCCTCCAGCGCCTCCTCGTCGAAGTGGCCGGCGCGCATCTGCCGGAAGACCTTCCAGATCCCGGCCAGGACCACGATGTTGAAGATCGCGATGAGGTAGAGGAAGGCGCCGGAGACGGTGGTGCCGATCCAGCCGGTGATCTGGTGGAGGGAGGAGTTCTCGTCCTGGACGGGCCCGGCCAGGGCCTTGACGCCGAGGGCGAGCAGGAACGTCAGGCCGAAGACGACGCTGGAGTGGCCGAGCGAGAACCAGAAGCCCACGGACAGCGGGCGCTTGCCCTCGTGCATCAGCTTGCGCGTGGTGTTGTCGATGGCCGCGATGTGGTCGGCGTCGAAGGCGTGCCGCATGCCGAGCGTGTAGGCGGTGACGCCGATCCCGATGCCGAAGGTCTTCGTGCCCACGGTGTGGTGCTCGGGGGCCACGACGGCCACGAGCGTGAACCACCCGATGACGTGCAGGGCCAGGATGAAGGCGGCCATGCCGCCCATGCGGCGCCACTCGGCGCCCGTCATCACCGCCGTGATGCGGCGCCGGCCCGACGGACGCGCGTCCGGGGCTGAGGAAACGGAGCTGGCCACGGCAGGACCTTCCTACGGGTGTGCAAATGACGGCACACCGTAGGCGCGTTCCTGCCGTAGCTGCAACCCATGTGCATCTGCGCCCGGGGGTGCGCGCTACTGCGCCGCCCGGCTCCCCGTGTCCACCGGCACCGTCGCCCTGGCCGCGCGGGCCGCGTCCGCCGCGACCTGCTCGGCGGTCAGCACGTAGCCCGTCTCCGCATTGGCCGTGGAGCGGGCGAAGACCACGCCGTAGACCTTCCCGGAGGGGCTCAGCAGCGGGCCGCCGGAGTTGCCGGGGCGGACCGTGGAGCGTACGGAGAAGACCTCGCGGGTGGTGATGCCGTCGCCGTAGATGTCCTGGCCCTTGGCCCGGAGCTCGTTGGCGACGGCCGCGGCGCGCAGGTCCAGGCCGCCGTTCTCCGGGTAGCCGGCGACGACCGCCGCGTCCCCGCGCTTGGCGCTCTTGTCGAAGGGCAGGACGGGCGCGTCCAGGCCCGGCACGTCCAGGACGGCGACGTCGGTCTTCGGGTCGAAGAGGACGACCTTCGCCCGGTACGTCCGCCCGACGCCGCCCACACGGACGGTCGGGTCGCTGACCCCGGCCACCACGTGCGCGTTGGTCATCACGTGCTCGTCGGCGTAGACGAAGCCGCTGCCCTCCTGGCCGCGGCGGCCGCTGCCGACGTCCGCCACGCCCTCGATCTTGACGACGCTGTCGCGCGCCGCCTGGGTGGCGGCGGTGGTGACCGCGTCGCCCGAGGCCTTGGGCACGCTGGTGGCGGGCTCGCTCTCGAAGGGGTTGAACACCTGTGGGAAGCCGGCGCCCGCCAGGGCGTCGGTGGTGCGGCTGAACCAGGTGGGCGCCTGCTCGGGCATCGCCTTCTGCACGGCGTTGAGCAGCGAGGAGTCCTTGATCTCCTGGGTGAGCAGGGTGGAGTTCGCCGAGACCAGCACGCTGGCGGCGACCCAGGCGACCAGGAGGGCCGCCAGCGAGTTGACGGCGGCGCCGCCGGCGCCGTCCAGGCCCCGGACGGGGGCCCAGGTCAGGCTGCGGCGCAGCCGCCAGGCGAGCCGGCCGGCCAGGGCGTGGCCGATGCCGGCCGGGATCAGGACGACGAGCACGGCGACGACGGCGGCCGTCGCGGTGCCGGGCTCGAAGGGGCGCAGGGCGTACGGGAGCGCCCACACGCCGAGGACGGCTCCGCCGAGGAAGCCGGCGAGCAGGACGGCGCTCGCCACCAGGCCGCGGCGGTAGCCGGAGACGGCATAGCCGATGACGACCAGCAACAGGAGCAGATCGAGCAGGTTCACACGCGGGCCCTTTCCTTGTCGCGCGCCCCCGATCGCGCCACTGGGGAAAACGTGGATTGCCACCCCCGCGGTTCCGCGGGGTGGGGTTTGCCACGTTTCCGGCTGCCCCGCCACCGCGCCCCGTCAGGGGCGCGGGGAACTGCGCGGGCAGCCACGACGGACCCGCAGTCGACGCCCGGGGCTTCGCCCCGGACCCCTGGGGTGGTGCCCCTGCAGCATCAGCACCGCGAACAGTTCCACCACACGGCGGCGCGGCCCCTCGGGCGCCTGCACGGCGCGCAGGGTG
>NZ_JBSFWU010000020.1:0-86512 GCF_053594995.1 Streptomyces sp. NPDC002536 | reverse complement strand
TTCGTCGCCAACGTCAGCCACGAGCTCAAGACCCCGGTCGGCGCGCTCTCCCTGCTCTCCGAGGCCGTCATGGACGCCGCGCAGCCCCGAGCACCTCGACTGCGGGCGCGTCGTGGCCGATCGCGCAGTTCCCCGCGCCCCTTCGGGGCGCTCACACCGGCGGCCAAGGGATCGCGGGCCACTGACCGCTCGGCTCGCGGTGCCGTCCCGTGCGCAGGAGTTCCGCGACCCGCTCCCGCAGGGCGTCGATCTCGGCCGGGGTGATCAGCTCCGCCAGCCGCCCGGCCAGGGGGCGCCCCTCGGCCAGATCGGCCGAAAGCCGTCGCAGCGCCTCCACCGCCTCCTCCGGCAGCGGCTCCCCCGCCCAGCCCCACAGCAGGGTGCGCAGCTTGTCGTCCGCGTTGAAGGTCACACCGTGGTCGATGGCGTAGAGCCGGCCGTCGGCAGCGGGCAGCAGGTGGCCGCCCTTGCGGTCGCCGTTGTTGATGACGGCGTCGAGCACGGCCAGGCGGCGCAGCCGCTCGTCGTCCGCGTGCACCAGCAGCGCCGTGCGGTCCTCGCCGACGTCCGCGTAGCCCACGGCCTTCCAGCCGGGCCCGGGCTCCTCCCCCTCGACGAGGGCGAGCAGCGCGGGCTCGTCCGCCTCCCCGTCGGAGGACCCGTCGGAGGCCTCTATCCACAGCTGGCACATGCCGGGCCCGTACGGCCCGTCCCGCAGCACGGTGGGCGGGACCAGGCCCCAGCCCATGGCCTCGGAGAGCTCGTACGCGGCGACTTCACGCTGGGCCAGCGTCCCGTCCGGGAAGTCCCACAGCGGCTGCTCCCCCGCGACCGGCTTGTAGACGCAGGCGGCGCTGTGGCCCGCGTACTCGACCGTGCAGTACAGGACGGCGTTCGAGGCCCCGCGCACCTGCCCACGCACCGTCAGCTCGCCCCGGGAGAGCAGCTCGTGCGGGGTCACGCTCCGCGGCGGTATCCGTTCTGGCGCGGACATACGTGTCCCTCCGGGTCGAGCGGCAGGCTGCACAGCGGGCACGGCGGGCGGCCGGCGTTGACGACTTCCAGGGCGCGCTTGGCGAAGGAACGGGCCATGGTGCCCGTGATGCGCACGCGCAGCATCGGCGGCCCGTTCAGCTCGTCCTGCAGCAGCCGCTCCTCGGCCTCGGCGAGGTCCTCGTCGGTGTCGGCGTCCAGCTCGACGAGGGCCTGCGCCTCGACGACCATGCGCTCGCTCTCGCCGTCCCAGGCGAGGGCCATCGTGCCGACCCGGAACTCCTCGTCGACGGGGGTCTGGAGGGGAGCCGCGTCGGCGAGCTCCGCGGGGGCCACGGCCGGTACGGGGGCGCTGCCCCCGGTGCGCCGGACCACCTCGTCCAGCAACTCGTCGATGCGCTCGGCGAGCGCCTCCACCTGGGCCTTCTCCAGGGCTACGGTGGTGACCCGGCCGGCCGCGCTGGCCTGGAGGAAGAAAGTGCGGCGGCCCGGCAGCCCGACCGTACCGGCGATGAAGCGGTCCGGCGGGTCATAGAGGAACACCTGACGGGACAACGTCCTGCTCCATGGGGTTCGGTGGTCGGAAGGTACGGATCCGGATGTGGTGCCGGCGGCCCCGCCTCACCACGTCCCCACCCTACTGCGCACGGCGATCACGGTGCCCCCGCACCGCCCCCGACGGCCGCGTCCCCGCTGCCGGCCCCGGGCACCTCCTCGTGCGGGGCCAGGCCCGCGAGGTCCCCGGTGTCGCCGAGGCGCAGCAGGAACGGCCGCAGCCGGGTGTAGCGGACGGCGCTGACCGAGCAGGGGTCGACGGCGATCCGCTGGAACTGGTCGAGGTGCAGGCCGAGCGCGTCGGCGACGATCGCCTTGAGGATGTCGCCGTGCGAGCACATGAGGTAGACCGCGTCGGGCCCGTGCTCCCGCTCGATGCGTTCGTTCCAGTCGCGCACGGCGTCGACGGCGCGGGCCTGCATGGCGCGTACGGACTCGCCGCCGGGGAAGGCCGCGGCGGCGGGATGGCGCTGGACGACCTCCCACAGCGGCTCGCCGGCGAGTTCGGCGATCTTGCGGCCGGCCCAGTCGCCGTAGTGGCACTCGCCGATGCGCTCGTCGGTGTGCAGCGGCAGTTCCGGACGGGCGGCGAGCAGCGGGGCGAGGGTCTCCCGGCAGCGCTGCAGCGGGCTGGTGACCACGGCGGCGAGCGGCAGGGCGGCCAGCCGGCCGGGGAGGGCGGCGGCCTGGGCCGCGCCGCGCTCGTCGAGGGCGACACCCGGGGTCCATCCGGCGAGCACGCCCCCGGTGTTGGCGGTGGACCGGCCGTGCCGGACCAGGATCAGCGTGGGCATGGGGGCCAGCCTACGACGGCCGCCCCGGGTGTACCGCGGGTACGGGGAGGCGTAAGAATGCCCGCGTGATCGTGGACTGTGCCATCTACCGGGACGGGCGCCGCACCGAGGGCCCGGCCGACTTCTCGGACGCGCTGGAACAGGCGCGCAGCCAGGGGGACTCCTTCGTCTGGATCGGGCTGTACGAGCCCACGGAGGACGAGTTCGCGCTGGTGGCCGAGGAGTTCCGGCTGCACCCGCTGGCGGTCGAGGACGCGCTCAAGGCGCACCAGCGGCCGAAGCTCGAGGTGTACGAGGACTCGCTGTTCCTGGTGCTCAAACCCGTGACGTACGACGACGAGCGGGACACCGTCACCGCCGGCGAGCTGATGCTGTTCGTCGGCGACTCCTTCGTGGTCGCCGTCCGGCACGGCGAGGGCGGCACGCCGGCCCGGGCGCGGCAGCGGCTGGAACAGGACCCGGAGCTGCTGCGGCACGGGCCGACGGCGGTGATGTACGCGATGAGCGACGAGGTCGTGGACCGCTACACCGAGGTGGCGGCCGCCCTCCAGGCGGACCTGGACGAGCTGGAGGCGGAGGTCTTCGCCCCGGTGGGCACGGACACCAAGAACACCGCTGCGCGGATCTACTCCTTCAAGCGGCAGCTCGTGGAGTTCCGGCGCGCGACCGTCCCGCTCACCGTGCCGCTCGCGCGGCTGTCCGGCGCGGGGCTGCCGTTCGTGGACGAGCGGTCCCGGCCGTTCTTCCGCGACGTGAGCGACCACTTGGCGCGCGCCAACGAGTCGGTGGAGGGCCTGGACCGGCTGCTGTCCGACATCCTCTCGGCGCACCTGGCACAGATGGGCGTGCAGCAGAACGACGACATGCGCAAGATCTCGGCCTGGGCGGCCATGGCCGCGGTGCCCACGATGATCGCCGGGGTGTACGGGATGAACTTCACGCACATGCCCGAACTGCGGCAGCCGTGGGGCTATCCGGCGGCGGTCGCGGTGATGGCGGGGCTGGTGGTGTGGCTGTACCGGATGTTCAAGCGGCGCGGCTGGCTGTGACAACCACCAGGTGACAACCATCAAGCAGGTCAGGCGAATTCGGGGTGCCTGGGCGCCGGAGCGCCCAGGGCGTTGCGCCGGCGCGGCATGCGCAGCGTGACCATCCGCCGCCAGCCGTAGAGACGTTCGTAGGCGTACAGCACGTGGACGGCCGCCACGAGGGCGGCGGACTTGCTCGGGGGCCAGCGCAGAATGCGGCCCAAGTGGCCCACCGCGGCGAGGCTCACGTCGCGGTGGACGGCGATCTCGGCGAGGGCGCTGCGGCGCAGGAGCCGGTGGATCGTCCGGCCGTGCCCGGCGGCGGCCAGGCGCAGCAACTCCTCGTGGCAGTAGGAGAGATGGTTGCTCTCGTCGTGCCGGATCACGGTGACGGCCCTGCCGACCTCGGGGTGGTCGCCGAAGTGCTCGACGAGCATCTCCATCTGCTCGGCCGCACGTTGCTCGGTGACCCTGCTGTGCGCGAGGTAGGTGACGATGTCCCGTTCGGTCAGGCGGGTTTCGCCGCGCAACCTGGTGTGCGGGAGGCCGATGCCACGCCGTTCCAGGATCCTGCCGTAGTCGGTCTCCGGGGGCACCTCGACGGGCTCCAGGCCGCGTTTGTCCAGCAGGGACCGGAAGATGCGGCCGTGCTTGTCCTCGTCGGCTCCGTGCCGGGCGATCTTGGGGGCGAGAGTGCGGTGGCGCTCGGGGACGAGGGCCGCGATCCGGCCGTTCTCCCAGCCCCCCTGAGCCTCACCGCCTGCGGCGATCGAGCAGAAGAGCCGGAAGGATTCGTCGTCGCCGAGGATCTCCTGGAACAGGCTCCTTGCCGAGAGCATCACGACCGCCTCCGTCTCCACGCCATCTCCACGACATTCGCGAAATCCCAGTCAAATGCCATGCATGAGAGGCGGCAACAGGGAGCGGCACGCACTCGGCCGAACGAAGGACGCACACAAGCCGGCCGCAGGCCGTAACCCTTGGCCCGTACGGGCGTTGTGCTGGTGTCGGCCGTGGCGGGGAAGCCACCCCCGAGCCCCCACCACGGCCGCAGAGTTCCCTCCGACTACGCCAGCCCGGCCCGCTCCAGCGCCTCGACTCCGGTCCGCAGGGCCGCGATCCGCTCGTCCAGCGTGAATCCCGCGGGAGCGAGGGAGAGCGTGGTCACACCCGCCCCGGCGTAGGCCTGCATACGCTCGGCAATGCGCTCCACCGGGCCGAGCAGCGTGGTCGAGTCGATCAGCTGCCGCGGAACGGCGGCCGCCGCGCCCACCTTGTCCCCGGCGAGGTACTTCTCCTGGATCTCGGCCGCCTCCTTCTCGTAACCCATGCGCTGCGCCAGCTTGTTGTAGAAGTTCTGCTTGGCGCTGCCCATGCCGCCCACGTAGAGGGCGGTGTACGGGCGGAAGAGGTCGGCGAGGGCGCCCGGGTCGTCGCCCACGGCCATCGGGACGGTCGGCACGAGGTCGAAGCCGTCGAGCTCCTTGCCCACCTTGGCACGGCCGGCACGCAGCGCACCGAGCGTGGTCTCCTCGGCATGCTCGGGAGCAAAGAAGATGACCAGGGCACCGTCGGCGATCTCGCCGGTCTGCTCCAGGTTCTTCGGCCCGATCGCCGCGATGTACAGCGGGATGTGCTCACGCACCGGGTGCACGGTCAGCTTGATCGGCTTCCCCGGACCGCCGGGCAGCGGCAGGGTCCAGTGCTCCCCCTCGTGGGTGAGCCGCTCACGGGACATCGCCTTGCGGATGATCTCGACGTACTCGCGGGTGCGGGCGAGCGGCTTGTCGAACTTCACCCCGTACCAGCCCTCGGACACCTGCGGACCGGACACGCCCAGCCCCAGCCGGAAACGGCCGCCCGAGAGCGAGTCGAGGGTCGCGGCCGTCATCGCCGTCATGGTGGGCGTACGGGCGGGGATCTGGAAGATCGCCGAACCGACGTCGATCCGCTCGGTCTGCGCGGCGACCCACGACAGCACGGTGGGGGCGTCGGAACCGTACGCCTCGGCCGCCCAGCAGACGGCGTAGCCGAGCCGGTCGGCCTCGCGGGCCACCGCCAGGTTGTCCGCGTCCATCCCGGCTCCCCAGTAGCCGAGGTTGATTCCGAGCCGCATCCGAGCCATCGGGGCACTCCCTACCGATCAGTAACGTCGTCGTTGCCGGGACTGTAGCGTGCCGACCGGGGATACGTCACCGGGCGTCGGCCGCGGCCCTGCCCGCGGCCAGTACGCTCTGCGCCCATGGAGCTAAGGCATCTCGGCCGCACGGGCCTGCGTGTGTCCCGGATCGGGCTCGGCACGCTGACCTGGGGCCGGGACACCGACGAGCACGACGCGGCGGAACAGCTCAAGACGTTCCTGGAGGCGGGCGGCACGCTCGTCGACACCGCGGACGTCTACGCGGACGGCGGCGCGGAGTACCTGCTCGGGCAGCTGATGGAGGAGCTCGTCCCGCGTCGCGACCTGGTCATCGCGACGAAGGCGGGCAGCGTGCCGGACCCCGACCGGCGGTTCGACGGCTCGCGCGGGCATCTGCTCGCCGCGCTCGACGCCTCCCTGGAGCGGCTGGGCACCGACTACGTCGACCTGTGGCAGGTGCACGCCTTCGATCCGTTCACGCCGGTGGAGGAGACGCTCCAGGCCCTCGACCTCGCCGTCGCCAGCGGCCGGGCCCGTTACGTGGGGGTCTCCAACTTCTGCGGCTGGCAGCTGGCCAAGGCGGCCACCTGGCAGCTCGCGGCACCGGGCACGCGCACCCGGCTGGCGAGTACGCAGATGGAGTACTCGCTGCTGCAGCGCGGCATCGAGCGCGAAGTGCTGCCGGCCGCCCGGGACCTGGGCATCGGCATCCTGCCCTCGTCGCCGCTCGGGCGCGGTGTGCTGACCGGCAAGTACCGCCGCGGTACCCCGGTGGACTCGCGCGGCGCCTCGGACCACCTGGCCGCCTTCGTCGAGCCGTATCTGGACGAGGCGGCGGGGCACATCGTCGACGCGGTGGCCACGGCGGCGGACGGGCTGGCGACGACGCCGCTGCAGGTGGCCCTGGCCTGGGTCCGGGACCGCCCGGGCGTGGTCGCCCCGATCGTCGGGGCGCGTACGGCGCAGCAGCTCGCGGCGGCGTTGTCAGTGGAGGCCCTTACGCTTCCGGACGAGATCTGCAGGGCTCTCGACGATGTGTCGGCGCCCGTGCACCGCTACCCCGACCAGGACTGGAGCACGCTGTGACGACCGATCGCCCCGACGGGGGAGCCGCTGCCGCGGAGGGTGCCGGTACGGGCCCGGAGGGCGGGCGGCGGTCCGCCGCCGCCGAGGCGCTGGCGGCCGCGGTGCGGGCCGTGGAGAGCGGGGAGCGGTCGGCCGCTTCCTTCTTCAACGAGCCTGCTGCGCGGCCCGCGGCCCGGCCGGCGCCGAAGCCTGCCCGGACCCCGGCGGCTGCGCCGGCGCCCGACCGGCGGCAGCCGGTTTCTCCGGGGGCCGGGGTGCGTGAGGTGCTGGCGGCGGGCGGGGCGCCCGAGTCGCTCGCCGGGCCTGCGACCGAGGTGCTCGGCGAGCAGGCGGCCGAGGTGCTGCGCGAGGACCCGTGGCAGTTGCTGGCGGTGCCGGGTGTCCGTCCGGAGCAGGCCGACGGTTTTGCCCGGGCGCTGCTCGGGGCGGAGTGCGGGCCGGGGGACGAGCGCCGGGCGCAGGCCCTGGTCGTGTGGCTGCTGGAGCGTGCCGCTCTGGCGGGGCACACGGTGCTGGAGTCGTCGGCCCTGCGTGCCGAGCTGGCCCGCCGTTCCGTGCCCGACGCGGACGCGGCGCTGCAGGCGGCCATTGCCGAGGGTGCGGTGCTGGTGTTCCGGGAGGGCGGGCAGGAGGAAGGGGCGGAGGAGTCGGAGGAAGCCGCTGACGTGCGGCTGCTGTTGGGGCTCGACCGGTACGCCATGGCCGAGGAGAGCCTCGCCGATGGGCTGGCCCGGCTGCTCAACAACGGTCCGGCGGAGGGCGGTTCGGAGTGGGAGGAGGCGGCGGCCGCGGCTCCTTCGCCCTCCGCCGCCGAGCTCGTGCGTGCTGCGGCCGGCTCCGGTCTCGTGGCGCACAGCGGCGGCGAGACGGCCCGTGCGGAGCCCGCGGCGCTGGTGGCTGCCGCCCGTTCGCTCGGGCTGCGCGCGTGGGCCGCCGCGCACACCGAGGACGGCAGGCGCCGTCTCGTCGGGCAGGGCGAGGCGGACGCGGTGACGGTGGCGGGTCTGCTGGCGGGCCGGGAGGGTCCGGGGCGTGACGAGGACGGTTCGCTCGCGCTCGACCTGCTCGCCGTCCTCGATGCGCCCCAGTTGGACGTGGAGACGACCGCCCTGTTGGTGGAGTCGCTGGCGGACGGCACGCGGCTGGTGCTCAGTGGCGACCCGGGTGTGCTCTGGTCGGCCGGCGCGGGCCGGGTGTTCGCGGATGTGGTGGCGTCCCGCGCCTGCCCGGTCGTGGTCTCGCGCACCCCGGATCCGGGTCCGGTGGGCGAGTTGGTCTCCGGCATCGGCATCGGCGAGCTCAATCAGGTGGAGGCCCCGGGCAAGGAGGTCGTGATCGTCCCCGTGCGGGACGCCGGTGAGGCGGTGCACCGCACGGTGCAGCTCGTGGCCGACTCGGTGCCGCGCGCGATCGGTGTGCCGCCCGAGCAGACCCAGGTGATCACCCCGGGCCACGGCGGTGCGGCAGGAACGCGGGCGCTCAATGCGGCGCTCAAGGAGCGGCTGAACCCGGGCCCCGGCCGGTTCGGCGGTTTCGACCCGGGTGACCGGGTCGTGCACGTCCCGGCGCCGGGCCGGGCAGTCCCGGGCACGGTGGTCTCGGCGGATGCCGAGGGGCTGCGCCTGGACTGCGGCGGTGCTCCGGTCGTCGTGGCGCCGGAGCGGGTTCCGGAGGAGGTGCGGCACGGCTGGGCCGTCACCGCGCACCAGGCGGCCGGGATGCGCTGGCCTGCCGCCGTGGTGGTGCTGCCGGGCGACGCGGCCGGGGAGTTGACCCGGGCGTGGGTCTACACCGCGTTCAGCCGTGGTGAGCGCCATCTGTCGGTCGTGCACGGCGTCGACCAGGCGCTGCCCCGGGCGGTCGCCGAGGTGCCGGCGAAGGAGCGGACCACCCGGCTGCGGTCCCTGCTGGAGGCGCAGACCCGCACTGCCGGGTGACCAGACGCTCCGCGGGGAGTGCGGTGCGTCGACTGCGGGCTCGTCTGGGGGCACCTCCTGGGGGCACCCCCAGCGGTAGCTGGGGGATGGTCGCGCCCACGCGGCGGAGCCGCATATAGGACTGCCCCGCGCCCCTTCGGGGCGTCCGGCAGGGGGAGGGTTCAGCCCTTCCCCTGCCGGGCGCGGGTCCCGCTCGCGGGTTCCTCCTCGCCGCCGTCCTCGTCGATTCCGTCGTCGATGCCGTCGTCGCCGTCGTCGAAGGCGTCGTCGCCGAGGTCGTCGAGCTCCTCGTCGAAGACGGCGCTGACGTCGAACCGGCAGATCACCCGCTGCGCTTCGGGCTGTTCGAAGGGTTCCGAGAGCCAGTCCCCCGGCTCCGCGAGTCCGTCGGCCGCGGCCACCCACAGGGTGGAGTCGCCCTCCTCCAGGCCGAACTCCTTGTGCCGGGAGGCGATTTCATCCGGTTCGTACTCTCCGAAGAGCACCGTGACCGCCGCGTGCACGCTGCTGCCCACGATGCCCGCCGCCGTGCCGGGCGCCCCGGCGTCCGCCTCGACGTCGATGTCGGGGTCGAGGTCGGCGACACGCTGGGCCTGGGCGAGCAGCCGCTGGGGCTCGGCCACCGCATAGTCCCTGCGGATCAGCACGCTGAGCGCGCTCGGCTCCTCCGGGCCCGCGTAGGCGGGCAGGGAGTCGTCGCCGGGGATCTCGAAGGGGGTGACCTCGTCGTAGACGTCGTAGAGCAGCTCGTCGTAGGCCTCGGCTGTCGCGGCCAGCTCGTTGAACGCGGCGTAGACGGCCGGGTCGTCCTCCCCCGAACGGCGTTCTACGGCCTCGAGGTGGCGGTCCAGAGCGGCTTTGACCGCCTCGGCGGCGGCCCGTACCTCGGCAGCGGTCGGCTGCGCAGCATCAGACATACTGCAGACGCTATCCGTACCGGGGCTGTTCCCGCACAATAGATGCGATGCCGGAATACGAATTCTGTGATGTGTATGTGCCGCGGGGGGTCTCCCGAGGGGCGGCCACACGCCTGCTGACCGATCATGCCGAGTACGGACACTGGGAGTTGGACCGCCTGCGCCTGTACCCCGACGGCAGCCGCAAGGTGCGGCTGCGGCGGCGGATCATCCGCCAGCTGCGCGCCACGTGGTGACTGCACGGACGGCTGCGAGAACACGGAAGGAGCGGGCCCCGCGATCCGCGGGACCCGCTCCGTACTGCCGTGACCTACGGACTCAGCCCTGCGCGCCCTGCGAGCGGCGGTAGAGAACCGCACCGCCGAGCAGCAGCGCGGCGCTGGCCGCGCCGGCCATGCCGACCTGGCCGGCACCGGTGTGCGCGAGCTGGGCGGCCTTGGTGCCGGCCTGCTCCATGGTGGACGGCTGCTCGGGTGCACGGTGCACACCCTTCACGGCCGTGACGGGCTTGACCTCGTGCGTGCCGGGCGCACCGGGGGCGTGACCGCCCGGCTGGTGCTGCGCGGGCTGCTGCTCGTGGCCCGGCCGACCGCCCTCGGAGGGCGGGTTGCCGTGGTGCTGCCCGTGCCCGGGGTGGTGCGGGCCGTGGTCGTCGCAGTCGTCGGACGGGGGCTGCCCGTGGTCGCGGGACGGCCCGTGCTCCCGGGGGCCGCCCTGCTCGTGGTCGCCGCCGCCCGCGTTGAAGCACCCGTTGCCGGTGGCCGAGTTGCCGACGCCGACGACGCTGACGTTGTCGCCGCAGGCGTTGACCGGGACGCTGACCGGGACCTGCACGACGTTCCCGGAGGCGATGCCGGGCGAGTGCTCGGCCTTGCCAGCGGCGAGGGCGACGCCGGTGCCGCGGCCCTCGTGGCCTTCACGGCCCTCGTGCCCGTTGCTGCCGTGGCCCTTGTGGCCCTCGTGCCCCCGGTGGAAGTGGCCACCGCCGTTGATGCAGGTGTTGCCCGAGGCCGAGTTGAGCAGGCCGACCACGTTCACGGTGTTGCCACAGACGTTCACCGGTGCGTGGACCGGGACCTGCACGGTGTTGCCGGAGGCGACACCGGGGGAATGTGCGGCGACGCCCTCGGCGCCGGTGTCCGCGTGTGCGTAGCCGCCGGTGACGGCGAGTACCCCGCTCGCCGCCGCTACGGTGAGCAGGCCCTTCTTGGAGACCTGTCGCATTGCTTCTGCCCCTCTGCTGCTGCTTTTTGCGCTTCTTGCCATGTCGAAAACCGAGCGGCACAGCCGACGGCTCATCGAAACCCCGGCGGCTCCGAAGCGCATGGCGCGCGCTTCGGAGCCGCCCTCCTTCAAACCCTCATGGAAGGGGGCACAACGTCACTTGTTGATGCAGGTGTTGCCGGTGGCCGGGTTCAGCAGCCCGACCACGTTGATCGTGTTGCCGCACACGTTGACCGGGACCTCCACCGGCACCTGCACGACGTTGCCGGAGACGACTCCGGGGCTGTTCACGGCAGCGCCCTCGGCGCCCGAGCTGGCAGCAGCCACCCCCGCGCCCGCGAGCACGAGACCGCCGGTGGCAGCCGCAGCAGCGGCGACCTTCTTGAGCATGGATTCCTCCTTGTTGGCATGCGGTCCCAGCCGCGGACCGCACACCTGTAACGACACGGAGGCAATCGGGCTACGTAGCCATGAGGGCATTCACTCTTTCCGGCTACGAAAGCGCCAAGATCGAGCAGAGTGGCTTTTGTTCAGTACCCGAGTCAGCACTGATCCAGGAAGCGGTCGAGCACCCGCGCCCCGAATTTCAGACCATCGACCGGCACCCGCTCGTCCACTCCGTGGAACATCCCGGCGAAGTCCAGCTCGGGGGGCAGCTTGAGGGGCGCGAAGCCGAAGCAGCGGATACCGAGGTCGGCGAAGGACTTGGCGTCGGTGCCGCCGGAGAGCATGTAGGGGACGGCGCGCGCGATGGGGTCCTCGGCCTTCAGCGCGGACTGCATCGCCTCCACGAGGTCGCCGTCGAAGCTCGTCTCCAGCGCCTTGTCCGCGTGCACGTCCTCGCGCCGCACGCGCGGCCCGAGGATCCGGTCGAGGTCGGCGAGGAACTCCTCCTCGTACCCGGGCAGGAAGCGGCCGTCGACGTGCGCCGTGGCCTGCCCGGGGATCACGTTGACCTTGTAGCCCGCGCCGAGCATGGTCGGCGCGGCGCTGTTGCGCAGCGTGGTGCCGATCATCCGGGCGATGCCGCCGAGCTTGGCGAGGGTCGTCTCCATGTCCTCCGGGTCGAGCGGGGTGCCGAGCGCGTCGGAGAGCTCGTCGAGGAAGGACCGCACGGTCTTGGTCACCCGCACCGGGAACTCGTGCCGCCCCAGCCGGGCGACCGCCTCGCAGAGCTCGGTGATCGCGTTGTCCGTGTTGGTCATCGAACCGTGGCCCGCCGTGCCGTCCACGGTGAGCCGCATCCAGTGCATGCCCTTCTCGGCCGTCTCGATCAGATAGAGCCGCAGGTTCTCGTTGACGGTGAAGGAGAAGCCGCCCACCTCGCCGATGGCCTCGGTCACGCCTTCGAAGAGCCCGGGGTGCTTGTCGACCAGGTGGCGGGCGCCGTAGGTGCCGCCCGCCTCCTCGTCGGCGAGGAAGGCGAGCACGACGTCGCGCGGGGGCTTGCGGCCCGAGCGCATCCGGTCGCGGACGACCGCGAGCGTCATCGCGTCCATGTCCTTCATGTCCACCGCGCCGCGTCCCCAGACGCACCCGTCGGCGATCTCGCCGGAGAAGGGGTGGTGGGTCCAGTCGTCGGCGTTGGCCGGGACGACGTCGGTGTGCCCGTGGATGAGCAGGGCGGGCCGGGACGGGTCCTCGCCCTCGATGCGGGCCACGGTCGAGGCGCGGCCCTTGTGGGACTCGAAGATCTGCGGCTCGAGCCCGACCTCGGCGAGCTTCTCGGCCACGTACTCGGCGGCGGCACGCTCCCCCGGTCCGGAGTGGTCGCCGTAATTGCTGGTGTCGATCCGGATCAGATCGCGGCAGAGGTCCACGACCTCGCTCTCGGCGCTCCCCGCCCCTGCGCCCCCGCTACGGGCCGGCTTCGACTCGCTCACGCTGCCTCCTCGTGGTTCATCGGCCGGGGCCCGACTGCGGACGGACCCCGGTCCTTAGGTCCACCCGCCATCCTCTCTCGCCCGTTCCCGCAGCCCAAGGCCACAATGCTGCCGACATGCGGCCGCAACGAACGGCCCCGCACGGGCCCGGGGCCCCTCGTCCGGCCGGGTGATCGAGCACCCCCGGATGTTTGCTATTGTTTTCTCTGTCGCCGCGGGGAACACCCCGCAGAGACAAACACCTGGTCCGGGTGGCGGAATGGCAGACGCGCTAGCTTGAGGTGCTAGTGCCCTTTATCGGGCGTGGGGGTTCAAGTCCCCCCTCGGACACTCACAGAATAAAGAAACCCCAGCTCAGCTGGGGTTTTTCTGTGTGTTCGGATCCACCTCACACGGGCGTCAAGGCATGAACGTTTCTCTCACCGACCGGCCCACCGGCACCCCGGCGACGGGCCGCACCGTCCGGGTGGGCGTGCTGGTCACCGCGCTCCTCACGGCCTGCATTGCGTTCCAGCTCAATGCCAGCATGCTCAGCCCCGCGCTGAAGAGCATCCAGGACAGCCTCGGGGCGAGCTCCGCGGAGGTCGGCCTCACCCAGACCGCCTTCTTCACCTCGGCGGCGCTGTTCTCGCTCTTCCTGCCGCGGCTCGGCGACGTCGTCGGACGCCGCAAGGTGCTGGCCGGAATGCTGGCCCTGATGGCCGTCGGCTGCGTCGTCGCGGCGCTGTCGGACAGCGTGCCCATGCTGTTCGTGGGCCGCATCCTGCAGGGTGCGTCCGGCCCGACCGTCCCGCTGTGCCTGATCATGCTGCGGCAGGAGGTCACCGAGCCCAAGCGGTACGGCACCCTGCTCGGCATGATCACCGCCGTCAACGGCGGCGTCGCCGGCGTCGACTCCCTCGCGGGCGGCTTCCTCGCCGACAAGCACGGCTTCCAGGCCGTCTTCTGGGCCATGGCCGCCGTGGCCGCGATCGCGACCGTCCTGGCCGCCACCATGACGCCGGAGTCCAAGGTCGAGGGCGCGGACCGGATGGACTGGCCCGGCGTCGGCCTCCTCGTCGTCTCGGTCGGCTCGCTGCTCGTCGCCCTGAACGAGGCCGGCAAGCTCGCCGCCGCGAACTGGGGCCTGGTCGCCGGGCTGGTCGTCGTCGCCGCGGCCGCGTTCGCCGTGTTCTGGCGCATCGAGGACCGCTCCAAGCACCCGCTGGTCGCCACCCGGCACCTGAAGCAGCGCGGCACCTGGGCCACGCTGCTGACCACCACGCTCACCATGACCGGTGTGTTCGCCGTCATGAACGGCCTGATCCCGGCCTTCGCCCAGGACGCCAAGGCCGGCCTCGGCATGACCGCCGAGCAGTCCGCGTGGTGGACCCTCACCCCGTACGCCCTCGCCGGCCTGGCCATGGGCCCGGTCGCCGGCCGCCTCGCCGCCACCTTCGGCTACGGGCGCATCCTGCGGATCGGCCTCATCGGGTCGGTGGCCTCCGTCGTCCTGATGATCGTCACGATCCCGGCGCACTCGCGCCTGATGCTGCTGGCGACGTCGATCCTCGTGGGCATCGCCTACGCGGGCGTGGCGAACATCGTGCTCAACGGGCTCGGCATCGTGCTGTCCCCGAACGAGAACCCCGGCTTCCTGCCCGGCCTGAACGCGGGTGCGTTCAACCTGGGTGCGGGCCTGAGCTTCGCCCTGCTGTTCGCCGTGCAGACGGCGGCCCAGCCGTCCGACCCGGCGTCGGCGAGCGGGTACGTCACCAGCATGATCGCCGGTGTGGTCATCATGGCCGCCGCAATCGGGACGTCCTTCCTGATCCCGAAGCCGGTCGCGGCGGAGGCGCAGGAGTAACGGCGCCGCGCCGCCCGTGCACGTCCGAAAGCCCCGGCTGCGCCGGGGCTTTCGGTTTTCCGCGTTGCGTATCATCGGCCGGATGATCACCAAGAAGGCGCCCGCGGCCCCCTGCCGGATCACCGTGTGCCGCGGCTGCTGCTGCGGCGACCCGGCGAAAGTGCCCGGGGTCGATCACGGCGGGCAGATACCCCGGCTGCGCGCGGCGCTGGGCGGGGCGGCGGAGGTACGGGCGTCGGAGTGCCTGGACGTCTGCGACCAGGCCAATGTGGTCGTGGTGCAGCCGTCGGCCGCGGGGCGGGCCGCCGGGGGGCGGCCCGTGTGGCTGGGGCTCGTCAACGACGACGAGGCGCTGACGGACATCGCGGCGTGGGTCCGGGCCGGGGGCCCGGGACTGGCGGAGCCGCCAGGGGTGTTGGACCTGTACGAGTTCACCGTCTCGCGACGGGTGGGGAAGGCCGTGGAGGGCTGAAGCCCTGGCCCCGCCAGGGGCGCGGGGAACTGCGCGAGCAACCACGACGCGCCCGCAGTCGACGTTCCCGGGGCTGTGCCCCGGACCCCTGGGGTGGTGGTTCGGCTGCAGACCGTCGGTGGCTGGTCGCGCAGTTCCCCGCGCCCCTGACGGGGCCCTACGGCAAATCCAGCGCCGGGTTCCGGTCGAAGAAACCCGTCGGCTTCAGGCTGAAGCCCGTCGCATCGACCGGCATGACCGGCCACTCCTCCAGCCGCGGCACATGCGTCGGCCCGAACGTGTGCCACACCGTCAGCTCCGTGTCCCGCAGGGACTCGCCGCCCGTCGTCCACTCCGGCAGGCCCGCGCCCCCTGGGTGCTGGTTGGGGTGTTCGCCCGCCGGGTAGCGGCGGTCGGGGCGGTGCCGGGTGACCCAGACGTGCTTGGTGCCGTAGGCCATGCGCCGGGCCACCGGGGAGCCGGGGCGGGCGAGGACGGCCGGGCCGGGCTGCGGGACGAGCGTGTAGGCGACCGGTTGTCCCATGCGGTTCCGCGCAGCGGAGTTGGTGATGCGCCAGCGGCGGCCGACGGACGTGTCCGCGAGGCGGCCGCCCTCCGCGCTGTCCGTGAGCACGGTCGTCCGGGTCGTGAGCGCATTGCCGTTGGGGTTGCCGGGCCCGTCCGGCAGCGGCACCACGTCCACCTCCTCGACCGTGTTGGCCGGGCCGTCGACGGCCGCGTCGAGCCGTACGCAGAACAGGTGCTGGTGGTACGGGGCGAGCAGGCCCGGCGCCACCTCCGTGCCGAACGGCGAGCCCTCCCCCGGCTCGACGGCCGAGGTCTGCACGATGCCGGTGGACTTGGCCTCGAAGGCGATGGTGCCGTCCTGGTGGAAGTACCAGTAGAAGCCGTAGTCGTAGTTGCCGACGGTGGCGATGAACGAGACGACCAGGCGGCGCGAACGGCGGCTTTCGACGGCCATGTTGTCGAAGATGTCGGTGTGCTTCCACAGGAGTCCGTGGTCCTCCTCGTGGATGCAGATCGCGTTGGGCAGCGTCTGCGGCCTGCCCAGGTCGTCGGCGACGACGGCGTCGAGGTAGCGGATCTCGCCGAGGCAGTCGCAGCCGAGGCGGAGGGCGTTGGCGTTGGCCCCGAGGCCGTACTCGCCCGCGTCGAGGAAGGCGACCCAGTTGCGGGACGGGTCCGGCTCCCCGTAGGCCACGGCCATCTCGGCGAGGGAGGCGCGGTGCAGCACGGAGCGTTCGCGGTCGCCGTCGCGGTGGGCGATGCGGTGCAGGACGAGGCCCTCGCGGGCGTTGAAGTCGACGCGGAAGCTCCAGTTCTGCCAGGTGAGCAGCGGGCCGTCGAGGCGGAAGGAGGGGCCCTCGGGCTGGGTGATCTCCAGCGGGCGCAGGTCGGTGCGGGCGGGTCCGGTGAACTCGCGGGCGTAGCGCCCGCATTCGGCGGGCACGGGCACCGCCCCGGTGTCGACGAGGTGCACCACCCGCCGTTCGGTCAGGTCGACGTCGGCCACCAGCCCGCCCACCGGGTGGGCCCACGGACTGTCGGACGCGTCGCAGCGCAGCCAGGTCAGCGAGCGCACCAGGCGGCGGCCCGGCCGGGCGTCGGGCGCGCAACCGGAGGCCAGCGGTGCACAGATGGCCAGTTCCAGAGCCTCGTCCGGCACGCCACGGGCGGCCATCGCCGAGCGCCAGCCGGGGTCGGCCTTGACGATCGCGTCGACGGCGCCCTGTTCCTCGAAGGTGAGTTGCGGCTGTCCGTCCTTGGCCGGGTCGAGTTCCCGGTGGGCGAGGAGCAGTCCGGCGGTGACGTCGACGACGGCCTCGGCCGCGGCGCCGGTGCCCGCGTCGAGGAGGGTGACCCGCAGTCTGCGGACCACCGGGTCGCCGGGGCGGTGGGCGGCCGCGGTGTGCCGTTCGGGCTCGTCGAGCAGGACGAGGGGGAAGCGGGTGGTGTCGTGCACCTTGCCCGCTTCCTCGAGTATGCGGCGGGCCTCGGTGATCTCCTCGGCGCTCAGCGGGTCGAGGGGGTGCGGGAGGGCGGGCCCGGCGGGGGGTGTGGGGGCGGGGTGGCAGCAGGAGGTCATGAGGAAACCTTTCTGTGGGCTCAACGGTTCTTGCCTGTTGGCGTGTTGGAACCGCCCGCCGCCTTCACTGCCTTCGCCGCCTTCTCCAGCTGGAACGCCTCGTTGCCCAGGCCGATCCTTGCGTGCACCTGCGGCCGCACCGCCTTGAGCACCAGGCCGTAGCCGAGCCCCAGCAGCACGGCCGCGCCGATGATGCCCGGCAGGATCCAGCGCAGTGCGGAGCCGGGGGCGGCGCCGAGCAGGACGTGGAAGTCCGTGACCGCGTAACAGGCGATGACCACCAGGGCCACCCCGGCGACACCGGAGGCGAGCAGCCGCGGGGCCTGGGCGCGGGCCGCGCCGCGCCGGACGAAGAAGGCGATGACGGCCGCGCTGGCCGCGGCCATGAGCACGATGATGCCGAGGGCGCCGACATTGCCCATCCAGGTGAACAGGTGCAGCACGGGCGCCGTCGGGTCGCCGTGCGGCCGGTCGTCGGTGACCGCGAAGACCGCCACGGCCAGCAGCGAGACGGCGCTCTGCAGCAGGGAGCCGTGGGCGGGCGCGCCGCTGGTCCGCGAGGTGCGGCCGACGGCCCCGGGCAGCAGGCCCTCGCGGCCCATGGCGAAGGCGTAGCGGGCGACGACGTTGTGGAAGCTGAGCATGGCGGCGAACATGCCGGTCACGTAGAAGACGTGCATCACGTCCGTGAAGGCCGTGCCCAGGTGGTTCTGGGCGAGGGTGAAGAGGAGGTCGGGCCCTTCCTTCCGGGCGAGTCCGACGATCTGCGAGGGGCCGGCGGCGACGCCCAGGGCCCAGGAGCCGGCGGCGAAGAGCACGGCGGTGAGGCCGACGGCCAGGAAGGTGACCCGGGCGACGGTGACCTGCGGGCTGCTGGTCTCCTCGGCGTAGACGGCGGCCTGTTCGAAGCCGACGAAGGCGGCGATGGTGAAGCAGAGTGCGGTGCCCAGCCCGGTACCGGAGAGGGTGGTGGGGTCGAAGGCCTGCAGCGAGAGGCCGTCCTTCCCGGGGCTGCCGAGACCGGCGATGTCGAAGATCGCGACCATGGCGCACTCGACGATCAGCAGGACGCCGAGGACCCTGGCGTTGAGGTCGATCTTCAGCCAGCCGCAGACGCCGATGGCCACGACGCCGGCGAGGGCGGGCGCCCACCAGCCGACGGCCACCCCGAGGTACTTGTCGAGCAGGCCGGCGACCTCGAAGCCGAAGATGCCGTAGATGCCGAACTGCATGGTGCTGTAGGCGACCAGCGCCACGACGGAGGCGGCCGTTCCGGCGGTGCCGCCGAGACCACGGGCGATGTAGGCATAAAAGGCACCGGCGTTGTGGACATGCCGGCTCATCTCGGCGTAGCCGAAGCAGAAGAGGGTGAGCACGCAGCCGAGGATGACGAAGAGCAGCGGCTGGCCGACGATGCCCATCGTCCCGTAGATGGTGGGCATGACGCCGGCCGTCACCATCAGCGGCGCGCTGGAGGCGGCCACCGACAGCAGCAGCCCCGGCACGCCGATCCGGTCGGCGCGCAGGCGTCTTTCCAGGCCCTTGAACGTGCGGATGTCGCTGGCTGTGCCCGTCGGCATGGCGGGGTGGTCCTTCCCGTGGGATGGGCGGTGCGGCTGCGCCCGTCGGGCTGCGCGCCGGCGTCGGTCATGCGGCTCCGAGCACGGCGCGCCGCGCGGCCTGGAAGGCCTGGCCGGGGTCCCGGTCGGGGTAGGACCAGGGGGCGCGGGTGGCGTGCGGGCCGATCCGGGTGAGCAGGGCGGCCGCCTCGGCGGGGCGGCCTTCGTGGAGCTTGGCGTGGGCGAGGTAGTTGAGGTCCACCTTGCGGCGCGGATGGGTGACGGCGGGTGCGGCGCCGTCGGCGTCGGCAGCATCGGCGGTGTCGTCGTCGACGTCCCATTCGAGCCACCAGTCGAAGGCGGCCTTCATCACCTGCCGGGCTCGGCGGGTGGTCCAGTGGCCGGAGCGCGCGGGGTCGGCGGGCTCGACGCCGGCGCGGGCGAGGACGCGGAAGCGCTCGGCGTGGGCGACGACGGGCAGCACGGCCAACGGCGAGTCGGCGGGCGCCTGTTCGGCCGCCCAGGAGGCGAAGTCGTAGACCTCGTGCAGCGGGTCGTCGCGGTCGCCCTGCTGGTGTTCGGCGAGGCAGGCGGCCATCAGGTGGTGCGCGTGGTGGTGGTCGCGGTGCCGGGCGCGCACCTGGTCGAAGGCGCGCACGCGCTCGTCGTCGGTGCCGGTGCGGCGGGCGAGGATCAGCAGGCAGAGCCAGGGGGTGGGGTCGCGGGGCGCCATCCTGGCCGCGGCGAGGCACAGGGTGCGGGCCTCGTCGGGGCCGTCCTGGCCGCGCACGGCCCGGAAGACGGCGGCGCAGGCGAGGAGGGCGGCGGCGTCGGGGCTGTCGGGCTCGGCCAGTTGCCAGTCGCGGGCCCACGCGGCGCTGGCGGCGCCCTCGGCGAGGACGACGAGGCGGTGGCCGCGGCGGTCCCAGTCCTCGCCGGTGCGGGCGAGCAGCTTGCGGGTGGCGTCCCAGCGGCCGCGGGCCAGGTCGTCGCGGACCGCGGCGAGGCGGGTGTCGTCGAGCGCGGGGTCGAACGTGGGCCCGTCCTTGTGCCGGGAGCGGCCCAAGGGGGGTGGAGGCGTCATCGGCGTACGTCCCTCCGGTCGCCTCGGCGCTGCGCGCGTAATCGTTATCAGTGACGCACAGCAAACCGGTAGTCACTGCTCCGAGTCAAGACCCGATCTTGGACCTGACAAAACGTCAACTGACGTGTCGTCAGGAGTGGTTACCTCCGGTTGCCGGTTCCCGTACGTCCCGGCCCGCCCTAGGCGAGGTCCCGAGCCGCCGCCCGCCCCGCGGCGCGGCCCGAGAAGAGGCAGCCGCCCAGGAACGTCCCCTCCAGGGAGCGGTAGCCGTGCATGCCGCCCCCGCCGAACCCGGCCGCCTCCCCCGCCGCGTAGACGCCCGGCAGCGGCTCGCCGCCGGGGGTGAGGACCCGCGCCGAGAGGTCGGTCTCCAGGCCGCCGAGGGTCTTGCGGGTGAGGATGCTCAGCCGCACGGCGATCAGCGGGCCGGCGGCCGGGTCGAGGATGCGGTGCGGGGCGGCGATGCGGGTGACCCGGTCGCCGAGGTAGCCGCGGGCGCCGCGGAGGGCGGCGATCTGGAGGTCCTTGGTGAAGGGGTTGGCCATCTCCCGGTCGCGGGCGGCGATTTCACGGCGCAGCCCGTCCACGTCGATCAACTCCTTGCCGGTGAGCGCGTTCATGCCGCGCACGAGCGCGGACAGGTCGCGCTCGACGACGAAGTCGGCGCCGCGGTCCAGGAACGCCTGCACCGGACCCGGCACCCCGGCCCGCGCGCGGCCCAGGACGCCGCGGATGCTCCGGCCGGTCAGGTCGGGGTTCTGGTCGGAGCCGGAGAGCGTGAACTCCTTGCCGATGATGCGCCGGTCGAGCACGAACCAGGTGTGGTCGTGACCGGTGTGCATGATGTGTTCGAGGGTGCCGAGGGTGTCGAAGCCGGGGAACAGCGGCACGGGCAGCCGCTTGCCGGTCGCGTCGAACCAGAGCGGGGACGGGCCGGGCAGGATCCGGACGCCGTGGCGGGCCCAGACGGGGTTCCAGTTCTCGATGCCCTCGGTGTAGTGCCACATCCGGTCACGGTTGACGAGGCGCCCGCCCGCCGCCTCCGTGACGCCCAGCATCGCGCCGTCCACGTGCGCGGGGACCCCGGAGAGCATCCGCTCGGGCGGCTCGCCGAGGCGGCGCGGCCAGTGGGCCCGGACCAGGTCGTGGTTGCCGCCGATGCCGCCGGAGGCGACGATCACCACGGGGGCCCGGAGGGTGAACTCGCCCGCCTTCTCCCGGCTGCTCGCCACGCCCCGGGCCGCCGTGCTGGGGGCCAGGACCTCGCCGCTCACGGTGTCGACGGCGCCCGCGGTGCGGGAGAGGGCGGTGACGCGGTGCCGGAAGCGCAGGTCCGCCAGGCCGCGGGCGGCGGCCTCCCGCACCTGCCGCTCGAAGGGCTCCAGCAGGCCCGGCCCGGTGCCCCAGGCGATGTGGAACCGCGGGACGGAGTTGCCGTGGCCGGTGGCGTCGTAGCCACCGCGCTCGGCCCAGCCGACGACCGGGAAGAGGCGCACCCCGAGGCGGCGCAGCCAGGCCCGTTTCTCGCCCGCGGCGAAGTCGACGTACGCCTCGGCCCAGCGGCGCGGCCAGTGGTCCTCGGGGCGGTCGAAGGCGGCGGTGCCGAGCCAGTCCTGCCAGGCCAGGGCGTGGCTGTCGCGGATCCGCAGGCGGCGCTGCTCGGGCGAGTCCACGAGGAAGAGACCCCCGAAGGACCAGAACGCCTGACCTCCGAACGACTGTTCGGGCTCTTGATCCAGGAGGATCGCCCTCCGCCCCGCCGCGACGAGCTCCGCCGTGGCGGCGAGGCCGGCCAGACCCGCCCCGATCACGATCGCGTCCGCGTCGTACGTCGTCACATCCGCACATCCGCCCTGGTCGGAGAGGTATCGAAAGGACCCTTCGGAAGGGTGTTCGTGCGCGTCCGATCCTCGGGGCACCCCCGATCACAGTCAACCGTTTGACTGGATGAACGGCCGAAAGAGGGGTACTCGACGGTCACCCCGCCCCCCGGGCGGCTATCGTTTTTCTGTCAAGTCTCCTACGACCGCCCGGTCTTGAGGTGCGCGACGTGATGGTCTTCGCCTTCGGCGTGAGTGCCGCCTGCTGCCTGGGCGTGGGGTTCGTACTCCAGCAGAACGCCGCGCAGCGGGCGCCGATGAGCGACTTCCTCTCGCTCCGGCTGCTGCTGGACCTCATGCGGATGCCCCGCTGGCTGGCGGGCATCGCCCTGATGGTGGCCGGAATGATCCTCGGCGCCGTGGCACTCGGACAGGGCGAGATCTCGCTGGTCGAACCGCTCCTCGCGACGAACCTGCTGTTCGCCATGGCCCTCTCCCGCTGGCAGACCAAACAGCCGCTCGGCCTCACCGGCTGGGGCGGACTGGTGCTGCTCGCGTGCGGGGTGACGGCCTTCATCGTCGCCGGGCAGCCGCACGGCGGCGACACCGTCACCGACCCGCTGCGGCACTGGCTGATCATCGGGATCATGGTGGGCACCGCGATGCTGCTGGCCGCGGTCTCCAAACGGGTCCGGATGAGCACGGAGGCCGCCCTGCTGGCGGTGGCGGCCGGGCTGCTCTACGGCGTGCAGGACGCGCTGACCCGGGTCAGCGGCGAGCGCTTCGGCCACGGCGGCCTGGCCGCCCTCGTCACCAGCTGGCAGCCGTACGGGGTGCTGGTGATCGGTGTGACGGGCCTGGTGCTGGTGCAGAGCGCCTTCGAGACGGCCCCGCTGCGGATGTCGCTGCCCGCGCTCACCGCAGCCCAGCCGCTGGCCGGCATCGCCTGCGGCGTGGGCTTCCTCGGCGACCGGCTGCGGACCACGCCGGGGGCGCTGGCGTGGCAGGCGGCCGGGCTGGCGGCCATCGTGGTGGGGATCGTGCTGATCGGACGGCATCCGGCGATGCCGTCCGGAATGACGGAGGAGGGGCACATGCGGGATCTTCAGCCGCACTGAGGTTTCATCTCGGTATGACGGATCAGCAACCGCTCTCCGCGGACGAAGTACTGGACATCGTCGACGAACACGACCGCGTCGTGGGGCAGGCCCCGCGCGGCGAGGCCTATGCGCGGGGCCTGCGGCACCGTTGCGTCTTCGTCCTAGCCCGGGACGGTGAGGGCCGGATCTTCGTCCACCGGCGGACCGACCGCAAGCTCGTCTTCCCGTCCCGCTACGACATGTTCGTGGGCGGTGTCGTCGGCACCGGCGAGTCCTACGACGAGGCCGCACTGCGAGAGGCCGAGGAGGAACTGGGCGTCAGCGGGCTGGACGCGCCCACGCCGCTGTTCCGGTTCCTGTACGAGGGTGACGGAGGGAGCTGGTGGTCGGCGGTGTACGCGGTGCGGTGCGACCTGGCGGTCAGGCCGCAGGAGGAAGAGGTGGCGTGGTGGAGCTTCGTCGATGAGGGGGAGCTGAGCCGGCGGCTCGGGGAGTGGGAGTGGGTGCCGGACGGGTGGGAGGCGTTCCGAAGGCTGCGGGAGGGTGGTTTTCTCCGCCCCTGACCCGCCCCGTCAGGGGCGCGGGGAACTGCGCGAGCAACCACCGGCGGCCCGCAGCCGACGGACCCGGGGGCTCGGGGGCTTACCCCCGCCCCCCTCACCCCACCGTCACCACGACCTTCCCCCGCACATGCCCCTCGGCGGAAAGCCGTTGCGCGTCCGCCGTCCGTTCCAGCGGAAAGACCTGGGCCACCTCCACCCGGAGGGCACCGGCCTCCGCCAGGTCCGCCAACGCGGCGAGGTCCGCCGCGTCCGGCCGGACCCACAGCAGGCGGCCGCCCAGCTCCGCCACCGCGGGGTCCGCGATGGACACGAGGCGGGCGCCCGGGAGCGTCAGCTCCGGGGAGGTGCGGATGACGCCGCCGCCGACCAGGTCCAGCACCGCGTCCACGCCGCCGGGCGCCAGTGCCCGGACCCGGTCGGCGAGCCCGTCCCCGTAGGTGACGGGCTCGGCCCCGAGCGTGCGCAGGTAGTCGTGGTTGCGGGCGCTGGCCGTGCCGATGACCCGGGCGCCCAGGTGCCGCGCGATCTGGACGGCCATCGAGCCCACCCCGCCCGCCGCGGCGTGGATCAGGACGGTCTCCTCCGGGCGCACCCGGAGCGCCTTGACCAGGGACTGGTAGGCGGTCAGCCCGGCCAGCGGGATGCCGGCGGCCTCCTCGAAGGTGAGGTTGCCCGGCTTGCGGGCCAGCGTGCGCACGGGGGCGGCCACGTACTCGGCGAAAGTGCCGCGGGAGAGGAAGTCCTCCCGGACGTAGCCCATGACCTCGTCGCCCTCCGCGAACTCGGGGACGTCCGGCCCGGTGGCGACGACGACCCCCGCCATGTCCCAGCCGGGGACGACGGGGAAGACCGGCTGGAGCGCCCCGTCCAGATAGCCGGCCTGGGCCTTCCAGTCGACGGGGTTGACGGCCGCGGCCCTGACCCGGACCAGGACGGCGTCCGGGCCGACCTTCGGCTGCGGGAGGTCGCCGTACTCCAGGACCTCGGGGCCTCCGTAGGAGCGGTAGCTGACGGCCTTCATCGCGCCTCCCTCACTGCCTTCGTCCCAGCGTCTGCCGCTCCGGCCGGTGCCGCCACCGCAGCGTCCCGGAGCGTGTGGATCTTCCGCAGGCCCAGTCCGGCCACCACGGAGACCAGCAGGAACGCCGCTCCCGCGATGACGAAGGTGAGCGTGAACTGGCTCTCGGCGGGCAGCTTGGGGGCGCCCGGCGGCAGGTGCTCGACGCTCTTGGAGGCCAGCACCGTGGTGATCATGGCGCTGCCGATGGCGCTGCCGGTCGAGCGGGAGATGGAGTTGATGCCGTTGGCTATGCCGGTCTGGTGGTGCGGCACGCTGGCGACGATGACGGCCGGCATGGCCGCGTAGCCGAAGCTGATGGCCGCGCCGACGAACATGCCGGCGGCGATGACGGCGTAGGCGTGCTCGTGGTCCAGCGCGATCCACACGAAGCCCGCGGTGCCGATGAGCGAGGCGAGCAGCATGACGGGCCGGGGGCCCTTGTGGCGGACGAGCTGGCCGCCGACGGGGGCGGCGAGCAGCGAGACGACGGTGCTCGGCAGCAGGAACTCGACGGAGGCCCGCAGCACGCTCGCGTCGAAGCCGTAGCCCGCGATCTTCGACGGCATCTGCACCAGGTAGGAGACGCCGATGAAGAGGGCGAAGGAGCCGAAGCCGACGAGCAGGCCGGAAAGGTTGGCGAAGAGCACCGGGCGGTGGGCGAACATCCGCATGTCGACGAGCGGTTCGCGGACCTTGCGCTCGACGAGCGTCCACACGGCGGCCATCACGGCGGCGCCGGCGAAGCAGCCGATCGTGCGGCCGGAGGACCAGCCCCACTCGTGGCCCTGGGTGATGGGCAGCAGGAGCAGGACGAGGGTGGCGGCCAGGCTGAGCGCGCCGAGGACGTCGGTGCGTCCGCCGGTGGTCTCCCGGGTGGCCGGGACCAGGGCGGCGACGGCGATCAGGGCGAGGGCGGCGAGGCCGGTGGCCAGCCAGAAGGCGCTGCGGTAGTCGGGGTCGTCGCCCGAGGTGAGCAGGCCGGTGGCGACGAGCGCCAGGCCGCTGCCGAAGGCGAGGGTGCCGCTGACCATGGCCATGGCGCCGGGCAGCCGGGCCGGGCGGACCTCCTCGCGCAGCACGGACAGCGCCAGCGGGAAGATCGCGGTCGCGGCGCCCTGCAGGACGCGGCCGACGATGAGCCAGGTCAGGGAGTGGGTCACGGCGGCGAGGACGGAGCCCGCGACCATGACGACCAGCACGCCGACCAGGGTCTGCTTCTTGCCGTGCTGGTCGCCGAAGCGGCCGAGCAGCGGGGTGAAGACGGCGGCGGACAGCAGGGTCGCCGTGGTGACCCAGCTGACATTGGCGGACGTGGTGTGCAGGTCACGCTGGATGAGGCCGAGGATCGGCACGACGAGCGTCTGCATCATCGAGACGACCATGGCGGCGAGGCTCAGGGCGAAGACGATGACCGTCTCGTTTCTGGATTTCACGGGAGTCCTTCGGAACCTTCTCGTTACTTCACGACATGGATGCTTGAGGTCGTCAAGCAACTGGGGAACGGTACGCCCGATACTTCAGGTGGTCAAGTTAATAGTTCAAGTGATGAAGCTCTCGGTCCCCCGTATTCTGACGGCCAGTCAAGGGAGGAACATGAGCAACAGCACCACCACGCACACGCTCGCCGAGCCGTACACCGCCCCCCTCGCACCGGGGGTGAGCGCCTACATCCAGCCCGACGGCGGCTGGTGCCTGAACAACGCCGGGTTCGTGACCGACGGCACGACCACCCTGCTGATCGACACCGCCGCGACCGAGCGGCGCGCGCGGCTGCTGCGCGACGCCGTCACCGGCAGCGGGGCTCCCCTGCCCTCCCTCGTGGTCAACACCCACCACCACGGCGACCACACCTACGGCAACTGCGTCTTCCCCGGGGCCACGGTGATCGGGCACGAGGCCTGCCGCCGCGAGACCCTGGCCGCGGGCCTGCAGCTCCACCTCGCCTGGCCGGACGTCGACTACGGCACCATCGAGATCACCCCGCCCGCCCTCACCTACACCGACACCCTCACCCTCCACGTCGGGGAGACCGAGGTGCGGCTGCTGCACCCCGGGCCCGCGCACACCGTCGGCGACACGATCGTCCACCTCCCGCAGCAGGGCGTCGTGTTCACCGGCGACCTGGTCTTCAACGGCGGCACCCCGTTCGTCATGATGGGCTCGCTCAGCGGCTCGCTGCGCGCCCTCACGACCCTGCGCTCCCTCGACGCCGAGGTGGTCGTGCCCGGCCATGGCCGGGTGACCGACCCCGGCGTCTACGACACCCTGGAGGCCTACCTCCACTACGTCGCCGACCTCGCCCGCACCTCCCACGCCGCCGGCCTCACCCCGCTGGAGGCGGCCGGGAAGGCGGATCTCGGGGAGTTCGCCGCGCTCCAGGAGAGCGAGCGCCTGGTGGCCAACCTGCACCGCGCCTACGCCGAACTGGACGGGCTCCCCGAGGGCTCGCCGCTGGACCTGGTCACCGTCCTGGGCGACATGGCGGTGATGAACGGCGGCAAGCCGGTCGCCTGTCACGCGTGACGTGACCCATCGGACGGACCCGAAGGGCCCTGGACGTCATACCGACTGGTCGGCATCATGATCCGCGGCGACATCGACCACTGAACGTCCCATCTTCCCTACGAGGAGCGAGTGATGAGCAGAGGCGGCACCCCCGGAGTTCCCGGAATCGACCCCGAGCGGCTGAGGGCCTGTCTGGAGCGCGCACGGCCCGGGCTCGTCCGGGGGCCGCTGTCCGCCGAGCTGATCCAGGGCGGGCGGTCCAACCTCACCTACGCCGTCACCGACGGCACCGGCCGCTGGGCGGTGCGGCGGCCCCCGCTGGGCCACGTGCTCGCCACCGCCCACGACATGGCGCGCGAGCACCGCGTGATCGGCGCCCTGCACGGCACCGCCGTGCCCGTGCCGGAGCCGCTGCTGCTGTGCGAGGACGAGGACGTCATCGGGGCGCCCTTCTACGTCATGGAGTTCGTGGAGGGCACCCCGTACCGCTCGGCCGCGGAGCTCGCCGCGATCGGCCCCGACCGGACGCGCAAGGTGGTGCTGCAGCTCGCCGACATACTCGCCGACCTGCACGCCGTCGACCCGGCCGCCGTCGGGCTCGCGGACTTCGGCCGCCCGGAGGGGTTCCTGGAACGGCAGTTGCGGCGCTGGGAGAAGCAGCTGGAGTCCTCGCGGAGCCGGGAGCTGCCCGGCATCGAGGAACTGCACGCCGGCCTGGCCGAGGCGCTGCCCGGCTCCCCCGCGCCCACCGTCGTCCACGGCGACTACCGGCTCGACAACGTGCTCGTCGGGTCCGACGACACCGTACGGGCCGTCCTGGACTGGGAGATGTCCACCCTCGGCGACCCGCTCACCGACCTCGGCCTGCTGGTGATGTACAGCGAGCAGCGGGACGTCCCCGGCTCGCCGCTCGCCACCACGCGCGAGGCGCCCGGCCACCCGGAGACCGGTGAACTCATCGAGCGCTACGCCGCGTTGTCCGGGCGCGACGTCTCCGCGCTGCCCTGGTACACGGCCTTCGCCTACTTCAAGCTCGCCGTGATCCTGGAGGGCATCCACTACCGCTACACCCTCGGCCGCACGGTCGGCCCCGGCTTCGGGGGCATCGGGGCGCTGGTGCCGCTCTTCGTCGGCAACGGCCTGACCATACTGACGAAGGGCTGAGCCATGGACTTCTCGTTCGACGCGCGCACCGAGGAACTGCGCGGCAGGCTGCTGGAGTTCATGGACGAGCACGTGCACCCGGCGGAGGCCGTGGCCGAGGAGCAGCGGGCTGCGCTCGTCTCACCGTGGGACACGCCGCCGGTCGTCGAGGACCTGAAGGCAGAGGCGCGGCGGCGGGGGTTGTGGAATCTCTTCCTTCCGGACACGGAGTACGGGGCCGGGCTGACGAACCTCCAGTACGCGCCCCTCGCCGAGATCACCGGCCGCAGCCCGCAGCTCGCCCCCACCGCGCTCAACTGCGCCGCCCCCGACACCGGGAACATGGAACTGCTCGCCGAGTTCGGCACCGAGGAGCAGCGCAAGCGGTGGCTGGAGCCGCTGCTGGACGGCCGCATCCGGTCCGCCTTCGCGATGACCGAGCCGGAGGTGGCGTCGTCCGACGCCACCAACATCGGGACGCGGATCGAGCGGGACGGCGATGAGTACGTGATCACCGGCCGCAAGTGGTACATCTCCGGGGCGATGAACCCCGACTGCGCGGTCTTCATCGTCATGGGCAAGACGGATCCGGACGCGGAGGACGTGCGGCGGCAGCAGTCGATGGTGCTGGTGCCGCGGGACACCCCCGGCGTCGAAGTGCGCCGCGCCATGCGGGTGTACGGCTACGAGGACCACTACCACGGCGGGCACGCGGAGGTCGTCCTCGACGGGGCCCGGGTGCCGGTCTCGCACCTGGTGGGCGAGGAGGGCGGCGGCTTCGCCATCGCCCAGGCCCGCCTGGGCCCCGGGCGCATCCACCACTGCATGCGGCTGATCGGCATGGCGGAACGGGCGATCGAGCTGATGTGCCGCCGGGCGGTGACCCGGGAGGCCTTCGGCAAGCCGCTGGCCCACCAGGGCGTGGTGCAGGAGTGGATCGCGGACTCCCGGGTGGCCGTGGAGCAGTTGCGGCTGCTGGTACTCAAGACGGCGTGGCTGATGGACACGGTGGGGAACCGTGGGGCGCACACGGAGATCCAGGCGATCAAGATCGCGACGCCGCGGGCGGTGGTGCAGATCATCGACCGCGCCGTGCAGTTGCACGGCGCGGGTGGGGTGAGCCAGGACTTCCCGCTGGCGGAACTGTGGGCTGCCGCGCGGACGCTGCGGTTGGCGGACGGGCCAGACGAGGTGCATCAGCGGTCGCTGGCGCGGCGGGAGTTGCGGCGCTACGTGTAGGAGGGGGTGGGGCCCCGGTCCCTCCCCCAGCTACCGCTGGGAGGTGCCCCCACTTTCGCCGTTTCTCGGGGGCAGGCCCCCGAGCCCCCTGGTTTGCGACTGCGGGTCGCCTGTGGCTGGTCGCGCAGTTCCCCCCGCGCCCCTGACGGGGCGCGACCCGGGGCCCCAACGCCTTACGGCCGCAACGCACGCAGCAGCAGATCGGCCAAGTGGTCCGCCACCTCCCGCGCCCCCATCGGCCCGTCGGGCCGATACCACGCGCTCAAGTGGTGCACGGACCCGAAGTGGTAGTCCACCACCAGGTCCGCGGGGGTCGCCGCGGTGAAGACCCCCGCGTGCTGGCCCTCCTCCACCAGGGCGCGGAAGCGTTCGTGGTAGCGGCGGCGCTCCGCGCGCACCTGTTTGAGCTTCTCCTGGCCCAGGTGGTGCATCGACCGGAAGAAGATCGTCGTGTCGTCGAGGTTCTCGATCGTCGTCACCACGACGTCCGCCGCCGCGTCCCGCAACCTCCGTTCCACCGGCGCGTCCGAGCGCGCGAACGCGTCGAGCCGCTCCTGCTGGAGGCGCAGTACGCGCCCGTAGATCTCGTGCAGCAGGTCGTCCTTCGACCCGAAGTAGTGGTAGAGCGCGCCCTTCGTGACGCCCGCCGCTTCCACGATCTCCTGGACGGAGGTCCGGTCGTAGCCCTGTTCCGCGAAGAGCCGGGTGGCGGCGGCCAGCAGGCGCCGCGGGACGGGGCGTACGCAGTCGTCCGTCATGGCGTTCACGAACCGGCCTCCAGCGTGCGCTGCAATCGGCTCATACCGTCGAGCCAGCGGTCCGGGTCGGCGGCCCGGCCCGCGTAGTACGCCGCGGCCTCGGGGTGCGGGAGGATCAGGAAGCGGTCGGCGGCCATCCCGTCGAAGAGGGCGTCGGCCACCTGTTCCGGCTCGACGGCCGTGGGGGCCAGCAGTGCCTCGCCGACCGCCCCTGCGGCGCGCAGCATGTCCGTGCGCACGCCCAGCGGGCAGACCGCGTGGACGGCGATGCCTCGGTGGCGGTACGTCGCCGAGAGCCACTCCGCGAAGGCGAGCGCGGCGTGCTTGGAGACGCTGTAGGGCGCCGAGCCGAGCATGGTGAGGAGCCCGGCGGCGGAGACGGTGGCGACGAAGCGGCCGTTGCCGCGCTCCAGCCACTCGGGCAGCAGGGCGCGGGCGGCACGGACGTGCGCCATGACGTTGACGTCCCACGCGGCGGCCCAGGCGTCCTCGGGTGCCTCGGGGCCGCCGGAGGGGGCGACGCCGGCGTTGGCGCAGTAGATGTCGATCGTGCCGCCGAGCGCCGCGCGGGCGGCCGGCACCACCTCGGAGGCGTCGCCGGGGACGGCGGTCGCACCGGTCTCCGCGGCGACGGCCGCGGCCTTGTCCGCGTCGAGGTCGTTGACCACGACGCGGGCCCCCTCGGCGGCGAAGCGCCGGGCGAGCGCGGCACCGATGCCGCCTCCCGCTCCCGTGACCACAACTCCCGCGTCCCGCACGCCATTCACTGTCGGCCTCCTCGGCTCGGCTGCACCGGCACACCAACCATTCGGTATGCGACGGTGCTTAGCACACGCGTACCCCTCAGCGGGAGCGAACATATGAACCCGTCACAGAACGGCTGGACACACCCCCTTGACAGCAGGACGATGCGCGCACATCTGACCTTCTTCAGGGGGACGCCATGGCGGGCATAGGCGTGCAGCCGTACTGGGAGTTGACCTTCGACGCGGAGGGGGATGTCGACCCCCACGAGCGCGAACTACTGGTCCAGGGCGTCCTGGAGCGCAATCTCACCGATCTGGTGCTGTTCGCACACGGCTGGAACAACGACCGCTCGTCGGCCACCGACCTCTACCACCGCTTCTACGCCCCCTTTCCCGCCCTGCTCGGCCACGCCTCCCGCGACATCCGGCTCGGCTACGGCGGAGTGATCTGGCCGTCGATGCGCTTCACCGACGAACCCATCCCCCACTTCCCGCCGCAGGCGACCGGCGCGGCCGCCGGGCCCGGGCTCCCGCCGGGCACCCGGGAGGCCCTGCTCAAGGTCTTCCCCGGCAGCCGGGCCGTGGTGAACCGGCTGGCCGAACTGGCCGAGGAGCAGCCGGAGGACCGGGCGCGGCTGGAGGAGTTCGTCTCCCTCGTGCGCACCCTGGTCTCCGAGCAGCGGCGCCGGGTCGCGGTGGCGGGCGCCGCGCCCGACGCGTTCGTCCCCGACCTGGAGCCGCCCGCCGCCGAACCGCCGGGCGCGGAGCCGGTGATGCTCACCGAGGACGCCGAGCGGGTGTGCGCCCGGTTCGCCGACGCCCTGGAGCGGACCGGGGCACGGACGGCCGCGCTGTTCGGCAGTGCGCTGCAGCGGCTGTGGGGCGGGGCCCTCGAAGTGCTGCGCCAGGGCTCGTACTGGGAGATGAAGCGCCGGGCCGGCACGGTCGGCCAGTGCGGGCTGGGCCCGGCGCTCACGGTGCTCGCGCGTTCGGCCCCGGGGTTGCGCGTGCACCTGGCGGGGCACAGTTTCGGCGCCCGGCTCGTGTCGTTCGCGCTGCGCGCCCTGCCGGACGGTGCGGGCGCCGTCCACTCCGTCACCCTGCTCCAAGGCGCCTTCTCGCACTACGTCTTCGCGCCCCGGCTGCCGTTCGACCACGACCGGGCCGGCGTGCTGCGCGGCCTGGAACACCGCGTCGACGGGCCGCTGGTGTGCTGCTATTCGCGCCACGACACCGCGCTCGGGGTGTTCTACCCGCTCGCCTCGATGATGGTGGACGACACGGCCTCGCTGTTCGGCCGGGACGACGACCGCTGGGGGGCGCTGGGCCACGACGGCGTCCTGTCCGTGACGCCCGTCGCCCGGATCCCCCTGGAGCGGGCTCTGGCAGGCGCGTTGCCGTCGCACGGCTTCGCCAGCGTCGACACGTCCGGGGTCGTCCGGCACGGGGGTCCGCCGACGGGTGCGCACGGCGACATCTGCCATCCCGAACTGGCCCGTCTCATCCTGGTCGCCGGGCGGATCGTCCGCTGAACGGAGGGCGAGGATCCGCCAGGTTCGCCCGCACCCCACATCGCTGCGCGCATCGGGGGTAGCAGAGCCGAGTCGGCCGTGACCGCGGCGGCGGCCGGCGGGTCCGAATTTCCGATGGATCCGATTGGCGACGTGTTACGTCCCTTCCATGTCGATCCGAGTCCGCGCTGCCGGAGGTGGGATGCAGTGGCAGGTTTCAGAGCTCTGGCCCGAGAGGTGCGCAATCCACGGAACACGATCGCACTGCGACGTACCTCCTTGCGCAAGTGTCTTGAGCGTTTCGCCCCGTACGGGCACCGCGCCACCTGGCGCCATCTGTGCACCCGGGCCGGCCTGGCCCCCGACGACCGCTCCCCGGACCCGGAGCGGCTCGTCGCGGCACTGGCCGAGCTCGAGGAGGCCCGTGAGGTCTGGCTGGCCTACGAGGTCGAGTTCGCCGTCCGGCGGCGGCGCGAGAAGCACGACGGCATCCGCCAGCCCAGTGCCGTCGACGACTGGCACCGCAACACCTGGGGCGGCTGCGACATCGTGCCCTGCGCGTCCCCCGACGTGCAGCCGGCCGCGAGCCTCGCGGAGGTGCTGCGCCGGGTGATCCGGGCCATGGAGTCCGCACCGGGCAACGCCTGCCCGGTCTGCGCGCAGGAGCGCATCGAGTGGCGCACCGACCTGGAGCGCTACCCGCTGCAGGGACCCGTCTGCACGGACTGCGGCATCGTGGTGCCGGAGTCCGTGCTCACCACCCCCGCCCTGTCGGCGGCCCGCCGCTACGCCCTGGCCGGGCGGTACGCGGCGGTGTGAGAGAGCGCCGGGGGCTTGCGGGCGTCCCGCCGAAGCCTCCCGGCGCACAGTGCCCGCCAGGTCTCAGGACGGCGCCCCGTAAGGGGCGCGGGGAACTGCGCGAGCAACCACGACGCATCCGCAGCCGAAGTACTCGGGGCTGCGCCCCGGACCCCTGGGGTGGTGCGTTCGGCTGCGCGCCGGTGGGGGCTTGTCGCGCAGTTCCCCGCGCCCCTTACGGGGCCCTAGGGGGCCGGCTCGCCGTAGAGCCGCGAGCCGGTGACGAGGCCGCCGAAGCGGTCGTCCGGGTTGGACAGGGCGCACTTGTCGAGCGAGAGGCAGCCGCAGCCGATGCACTGGTCGAGGCTGTCGCGCAGCCGGCCGAGCTGCTCGATCCGCCGGTCCAGCTCCGCGCGCCAGCTCTCCGAGAGCCGTGCCCAGTCCGCGCGGTTGGGGGTGCGCTCGTCGGGCAGCCCGGCCAGCGCCTCGCGGATCGTGGCGAGCGGGATGCCGACGCGCTGGGCGGCCCGTATGAAGGCGACCCGGCGCAGCGCGTCGCGGTCGTAACGGCGCTGGTTGCCGGAGGTCCTGCGGCTGCTGATGAGGCCCTTGGACTCGTAGAAGTGCAGTGCGGACACCGCCGCGCCGCTGCGGGCGGAGAGCTGGCCCACGGTGAGTTCCTGGACCTTCTGGGGGATCTGCGGCACGTGCCGACTGTACGCTCTCCGGCGATGTGCCCTGGTGAGCGGGAGGCGACGCGGACATGACCGAGCCCCGGATCTTCACTTCGCCCGAGGCCCTGCGGGCCGCCGTCGGCGAGGAGTTCGGCCCGAGCGGCTGGCTGGAGGTGGACCAGCGGCGGATCGACCTCTTCGCGGAGGCGACCGGGGACCACCAGTGGATCCACGTGGACCCCGCGCGGGCGGCCGCCGGTCCGTTCGGCACGACGATCGCGCACGGCTATCTGACGCTGTCGCTGCTGCCGTCGTTCGTCCCGATGCTGCTGCGGGTGGAGAACGTCCGGATGGGCATCAACTACGGTGTGAACAAGGTCCGTTTCCCCGCCCCCGTCCCGGTCGGCTCCCGGCTGCGGGCCCGGGCGCGCCTCGCGGAGGTGGCGGAGACCGAGGGCGGGGTGCAGCTGACGACCGTGGTGACCGTCGAGCGCGAGGGCGGCGACCGGCCGGTGTGCGTGGCGGAGTCGGTCAGCCGCTATCTCTGGGCGTAGCCGACCATGCGCAGGGCGAGGTCCGCGTAGAGCTCGCCCACCTCGCCGGGGGTGTGCCTGCCGTCCTCGCGGAACCAGCGGGCCACGTCGATGCACAGGGAGAGCACGGCACGGGTCGTGCCGCGGACGTCCGGGACGTCGAACTCCCCCGCCGCGACGCCGTCCTCGACGATCGAGCGGACCGCGGCGTCGGTCTCCCGGCGCAGGGCGACGATCTCGGTGTGGTGCTCCTCGCCGAGCGCGCCGAGCTCGTACTGCACGACGCGGGCGGTGGTGTGGTGCTCGGCGTGCCAGCGCACGAAGGCCCGGACGGCGGCGGACAGCCGCGCGGCCGGGTCGCCCGCGCCGTCGCGGGCCCGGCTCACGATGTCGAGGGCGAGGCGGTGGCCGATGCCGCTGATGCGGTAGAGGAGTTCTTCCTTGGTGCGGTAGTGGATGTAGAGCGCGGCGGGGCTCATGCCGGCGCGGCCGGCGATGTCCCGGGTGGTGGTGGCGTGGTAGCCGCGCTCGGCGAAGGCCTGGACGGCGGCGGTCAGGAGCCGCCGGGCGGCGTCGGGGGTGACGTCGGCCCACTCCTCGGACCGGCCCGCGTCCCGCTGCGTCTGCGCATCCATCCCGCGCCCTGCCCTCCCGGCCCGCCGCGGGCCTTCCGCCGACAGAACGACCACCATACCGCCGAACCTGAGCAAGCGCTTAGGGGGAGGTCCGCACGAGTGCCGCACCGGTCGTGCGGGCAGCATTCCCGCAGGTCCGGAGCACAGGAGGTCCTCGCATGCCCGACAAACACCCCGGCGGCCTGCCCGTGGCGGCCGCCGCGCTGACCGCGACGGTGGCGCTGTACATATCGCTGGTCGTCTTCGGCAACATCACCGACTTCGACACCAACCGGCAGTTCGTGCGACACGTGCTGGCGATGGACACGACGTTCCAGGACAAGGCCCTGATGTGGCGGGCGATCACCAATCATGCACTGCAGGACATCGCATACGTCGCCGTGATCGTCTGGGAGGCGGTGACGGCCCTGGCGCTCCTCCGGGCGACGGAGCTGTGGGCCAGGGCGCTGCGGCGGGCGCGGCGCGGGGGCACGGCGGAGTACGGTGCGGCGCGGCGGGCGAGCACGCTGGGGCTGGTGCTGCTGATGCTGCTCTTCGGGGCGGGGTTCATCGCCATCGGCGGCGAGTGGTTCGCGATGTGGCAGTCGGCCAAGTGGAACGGGCTGGCGGCGGCGGCGCGGAACTTCTTCCTGGCCGGCTTCGTGCTGCTCCTGGTGCAGCTGCCGTCACCGCAATGGGGCAAGGAGCGGCCCTCCGGGCGCGTCTGATCCGATCCATTGACTCCCACCGCCGCGAATCCTACGGTCATCCATAGGAATCCTCGGCGGGTGGGAGTCATGCCATGACCAGTACGGGCAGCGAGCAGGCGCGCAAGACGGCGGAGGGGCTGGAGTACCTGTCCGGCTTCGGCAACGAGCACAGCAGTGAGGCCGTGCCCGGGGCCCTGCCGCACGGGCGCAACTCTCCGCAGCGCGCGCCTCTCGGGCTGTACGCGGAGCAGCTGAGCGGCACCGCCTTCACCGAGCCCCGGCACAGCAACCGCAGGTCGTGGCTGTACCGCATCCGCCCCTCGGCGGCACACCCGGCGTTCACCCGCATCGACAACGGGGCGCTGCGCAGCGCCCCGTTCCCGGAAGGCGTGGCCGACCCCAACCGGCTGCGCTGGAACCCGGCGCCCGAGCCCGCCGCGGGCACGGACTTCCTGGCCGGGCTGTGGACGCTCGGCGGCAACGGCGACGCCGCCCAGCGCTCGGGCATGGCCGTGCACCTGTACGCCGCCAATGCCTCCATGACCGATCGGGTGTTCAGCGACTCCGACGGCGAGCTGCTGATCGTGCCGGAGCGCGGCGGGCTGCTGCTGCGCACCGAGTTCGGACTGCTGCGCGCCGAGCCGGGGCACGTGGCGCTGATACCGCGCGGGGTGCGGTTCCGGGTGGAGCTGCTGGACGCTGTGTCCGATGGCGGGCAGAGCCCGACCGCCCGCGGCTACGTCTGCGAGAACTACGGTCAGCCCTTCGTCCTGCCCGAGCTGGGGCCGATCGGCGCCAACGGGCTGGCCAACGCACGGGACTTCCTCGCTCCGGCCGCCGCCTATGAGGACGTCGAGGGACCGGTCGAGGTGGTCACCAAGTACTGCGGCAACCTCTGGTCGGCCACGTACGGCCACTCGCCGCTGGACGTCGTCGCCTGGCACGGCAATCTGGTCCCGTACGTCTACGACCTGCGCCGCTTCAATGTCATCGGCTCGATCAGCTACGACCACCCCGACCCGTCGATCTTCACGGTGCTGACCTCGCCGTCGGACACCCCGGGGCTGGCCGGCGTCGACTTCGTGGTCTTCGCACCGCGCTGGCTGGTCGGCGAGGACACCTTCCGGCCGCCGTACTTCCACCGGAACGTGATGAGCGAGTACATGGGCCTGATCGAGGGCGCCTACGACGCGAAGACAGCCGGAGAAGGGGGCTTTGTCCCCGGCGGCGGCTCGCTGCACAACATGATGTCGGCGCACGGCCCGGACCGGGACACCTTCGAGAAGGCGAGCGCGGCCGAGCTGAAGCCGCAGAAGCTGGACGACGGGCTCGCCTTCATGTTCGAGACCCGTTGGCCGGTGATCCTGACGCCGCAGGCGGCGCAGGCCGGTCACTTGCAGCGGGGCTACGACGGGGTGTGGCAGGGTCTGGAGCGTCACTTCCGGCCGTAGGCGGCAGCGCCCCGTCAGGGGCGCGGGGAACTGCGCGACCAGCCCCCACCGGCCCGCAGCCGACACACCACCCCAGGGGTCCGGGGCGAAACCCCGAGAACCTCGACTGCAGGCACGTCGTGGCTGAGCGCGCAGTTCCCCGCGCCCCTTACGGGGCGCGAAGATCCACCGGACACACCAGGAGCCCTCTCCGTGAACACCTTCGCCCCCGACTCCCTCACGCTCAACCGCAAGCTGCCGCTGTGGTACCAGGTGTCGCAGTCGCTGCGCGCCTCGATACTCGGGCGCCGGCCCGAGGACCCGCTGCGGCTGCCCACCGAGGACGCCCTCGCCGCCCACTACGGCGTCAGCGTCCTCACCATGCGGCAGGCGCTCAAGGAGCTGGAGGCGGAGGGGCTCATCACCCGGCACCGGCGGCGCGGCACCTTCATCGAGCCGAGCGCCCGCAGCGGTGCGCCCGTGCGGCTGCTGGGCTCGGTGGACGCGATCGTCGCCCAGCAGTCCGGGGAGCGCACGGAGGTGCTGAGCCACGGCCCGGTCCCGGTGCCGGGCGCGCTGGCCGAGCACTTCCCCGGCCTGGCCGAGGCGGTGCACTACCGGCGGCTGCGCTGCGACGAGACGACCGGCGAGCCGGTGAACTGGGCGGAGAACTTCGTCCGCCCGGAACTGGCCGGGCACATCGGCCCCGCGGACCTGGAGCGCTGGCCGATGACCAAGGTGCTGCGGGACGTGGCGGGCGTGCGCATCGGCCGGATCACGGACACGGTGCAGGCGCGGCTGGCGGACCCGGAGACGGCGCAGCTGCTCCAGGTGCCGCTGCTGAGCCCGATCCTGCACTACACGGGCATCACGAGGGACGAGAGCGGCCGGGTGGTCGACGTCGCCCTGATCCGCTACCGCGGGGACCGGTTCTCCTTCAGCGTCACCGTCGAGGCGCAGTAGCGACGACGGTCACGTGGACGGGTGTGCCGGAGGATCCGGCCGGCCCCGGGGAAAGGGCGGGCCGTGCCGTACGGGCCGGGGCCGGGCTCAGGCGGTGTGGCTGCGGTTGCCGAAGAGCGAGCGCCGCAGCCGGCGCAGCGGGGCCAGCAGGGAGACCCGGGCGGTACGGCCCCGGCTCTTCGCGGCGCGGGCGTGATCACGCGACGTGAGCTCGCGCATCAGCACGGTCGCACCCTCCACCTCCCGCTGCGGCAGGGCGGGGCCGCCCAATACCGCGAGATGACGGTCGAGGCGCGCACTGGACGCACTGCTCCCGTAGCTGATCGCAGGCACACGCGGCCTGCTGCGCATTGCTATCTGGTCCATTGAGACTCCCCACCCGTACGAGGCACCCGGCCAAGGCAGAGTAACCCTATCGCCCCATCGCGTCACCCGCGCATCGGCGGGGCGGATTCACCACCCCGTCAAGGGCGTTGACGCACCTGGCGTGAACCTGTCGTAACAGCCCGCGAGTTGGCCGGTACGAACAGAAACCGGAGAGGAGGCAATCACGCTCCGTTGCGGTACATTCACCCCGAATTGCTCTCTCGGCGGAGGGACGCACATGAGCGGGGAACCGGGTGCCGGGCGGCTTCTGGCGGGCCGTTACCGGCTGCTGGACGGGCTCGGACAGGGCGGGATGGGGACGGTGTGGCGGGCGCGGGACGAGGTCCTGGACCGCGACGTGGCCGTCAAGGAGGTCCGGGCGCCGGACGGAATGCCTGATGAGGAGGTACGCACCCTCTACATCCGGCTGGAGCGGGAGGGGCGCGCGGCGGCCCGCGTGGCGCACCGCAACGTCGTCGGCATGCACGACGTGATCACCGAGGACGGCCGGCCCTGGATCGTCATGGAGCTGGTGCGCGGGCTCTCGCTCGCCGAGATCCTGGAGGCGGAGGGCCCGCTCGCGCCCGCGCGCACCGCGCACATCGGCGCAGAGGTGCTCGCCGCGCTCCGGGCGGCGCACGCCGTGGGCGTGCTGCACCGGGACGTAAAACCGGGAAACGTACTCGTCTCCAACGACGGGCGTGTCGTCCTCACCGACTTCGGCATCGCGACGGTCGCCGGCAGCTCCACTCTGACGACGACCGGACAGCTCCTCGGCTCGCCGGAGTTCCTGGCCCCCGAGCGCGCGCTGGGCGGACCGCCGGGACCAGAGTCGGACCTGTGGTCGCTGGGGGTGACGCTGTACGCGGCGGTGGAGGGCTTTTCGCCGTTCCGTCAGGACACCGCGCTGAGCACGCTGCGCGCCGTGGTGGACGAGGAACTGCCGCCGCCGCGCCGGGCCGGCGGGCTCGCACCCGTGCTGGAGGGCCTGCTGCGCAAGGACCCCCGGCTGCGCATGGGAGCCGAGGAGGCGGCGCACCTGCTGCGGACCGCGGCCGCGGGCGGTGCGCCGCGCGCGGTGCCGGCCGCCTACGCCCCGACGGTGGCGGCGCCGCCGCCTCCGGAACCCCCGCAGGAACCCGGACCGGCCACCACGACGGCCGTTCCCGCGCAGCCGCGCCGGGGGCGGGCGGCGCTGCTCGTGGCCGGGGTGCTCGTCGCGGCGCTCGCGGTGGGCGGGCTGGTGTGGGCGCTGGCGGACCGCGGGAGTTCGGGGAACGAGGGGAAGAAGGGGAGCACATCGTCGGCGGGCAGTTCGGCGCCGGGCGACGACGGGAACAAGGAGACGCCGTCGGGCGGCGCCGCGGAGACGGGCGGGAAGGCTGCCTCTCCTGGCTCCCCCGGCGCCTCCGTCGGCGTCGCCCTCACCGCGGTGCGCGACCACTACAACGGGCCCTGCCCGCCGCCGGACGCCGCCGCCCCCTCCTTCACCGCGGCCCTCACGGTGACCCGCGCCCCGGTGGACGTGGTCTACCGCTGGGTGACGGACAGCGAGGGCGGCGACTGGCAGACCGTCAGGTTCGCGGACACCCGGCCCCGGGTCGTGCAGCACGCGGAGACGGGCAGGAGCTCGGGGAAGGGCTGGGCCGCCGTCGAGGTGAAGAGCCCGCAGCAGGTGACGTCCCGTCATGTCTCCTTCACGCTCACGTGCCGGGCGACGCCGCCGACGAGCAACGCCCCGTCCTCCGGTTCGTCCTCCGGGTCGTCGGGTCCGACGAGTTCGGCGTCGCCCTCGCCGGGCCCGGCGACCGCCTACACCTACAACAGGGCGTACGGCTCAGGCGGCCGATGAGAGGACCGGCAGGTATCCGCCGGACTGCCCGGCGGCGGTGGGGTGGTAGGACTCGTCGACGGGGAAGGTCAGGCTGTTGAGCCAGGGGTCGTCGGAGCAGATCTCGTGCCCGGCGAAGGTGGAGCCGACGTCGCCGTAGGCGAAGCCGTGGTCGGCGGCGCGCTTGGCGATGACGGAGTCGAGGACGTCGGCCGCGTCGTTGATGGCCGTCCTCTTGGTGTCGCTGAGTCCGACGCAGTCGACGCCGGTTCTGTAGAAGCGGGGGTAGCCGAGGACGACCACGTGCGCCGAGGGCGCCTTGGCGCTGATGGCGGAGTAGACGCGGTCGAGCTGTGCGGGCAGCTGATTCTGGACATATGTGCGCGCCTGGGCGATGCGGTCCAGGCAGGAGCTGTCGGAGCCCAGCACACAGCTGGACATGACGTCCGAGAAGCCCGCGTCGTTGCCGCCGATGGTGATGCTGACGAGCCCGGTGGAGGTGGAGAGCGGGCCCAGCTGGCTGTTGAGGACGTCACCCGTCCGGGCTCCCGAACAGGCGGTGAAGGCGAAGTCCGCGGGGGAGTTGGCGGCGGCCCAGAGCGCGGGGTAGGCCTTGGTGCTGCGCTTGCAGTCGCCGCTGGACGAGTCGTAGTCGCCCGCTCCGACGCCGGACGAATACGAGTCACCGAGCGCCACGTAGGCGGGAGTTGTATCCTGCGACGCGGCGTGTGCGGCGCCGGCCCCGCCGAGGGCGAGGGTGGCGGTCAGGGCCAGGGCGGTGAGGGCGCCCTGGAGCCGGGACGGATTCATGGAACCTCCTCTACCAGGCTTTTCTCCTACCTCGGTGGTAGCAGCGACCTGGCGTCGCTGGAAGTGTCCATGCCAAAAGTGGTCCTTGATCCGTCTCCTCGGCGGGCGAGGCGCGAACAGAAGGCGACGAATCGGTGGCCGGAAACACGCCGAACGCGGATTCCCCGGATGTTCATCCGACGGACGTCGTCCGGTTGTGGCGGAAGCGCCGCCCGGAAGCTGCTTGCGTGGTCTTCACACCTTGACGGGCCTCCGGCGACTGCGCGACATTGAAGCCCGGCATCCGGCGCTTCGGGGGGCAAAGTCGCCAATGCAGAGCTTCACAGATCTCCACGGTCCCGCCGAACCTGCGGAATCCGGCGGCACGGACGAGCGCACCGGGGGGAGGCAGCCGCTCGGCGACTCCCTCCCCGTGATCGCGGGAGCCGCCGCGGCCATCGCGGGAGCCGGCTGGGCCCTGGCCCTCGCCGACATCGGCTCGCCGCTGCGGGCGCCGTTCACCCTGTTCTTCCTGATCATGGCGCCGGCGTGCGCCGTGGGGGCCGCGCTGCACGGCCTCGACCCCCTGAGCCGGTCGGTGGTGGCCGCCGGCGGGGCCGTCGCCGTGGACCTGCTGGTCGCGCAGACCATGCTCGCGCTGCACGCCTGGACCGTGCGGGGCGGTGTCGCCGCGGTCGCGGCCGTCAGCCTCCTCGTGTTCCTGCTGGCCCACGCGCGGCGCCACCGGAGCCGCACGACGAGAAGTCGGGCTTCCTGACGTGGACATCAGCGTGTACCGGCCCGGCGAACTCACGGCGGCCGACCGGGCTGCGTGGTCCGCCCTGCAGTCGCGGGCGGTGGAGGACGGCTCCCCGCAGCTCGCGAATCCTTTCCTCGCACCGGAGTTCGCCCTCGCGGTGGGGCGCACCCGGCACGGCACCCGTATCGCGGCCGTCCGGGAGGACGGCGAACCGGCGGCGTTCTTCCCCTTCCAGCGCTCACGGCTGGGCGTGGGCCGGGCCGTGGGGCTGGGCGTCTCGGACGCCCAGGGGCTGGTGCACCGGCCGGGCTTCCAGTGGGACAGCCGCGAACTGCTGCACGCCTGCGGGCTGTCGCTGTGGGAGTTCGACCATCTGGTGGAGGGTCAGAAGCCGTTCGAGCTCGCGGCCTCCGGCTCCTTCGCCTCCCCCGTCATCGACGTCGACCAGGGCTTCGCCCACTATCTGCAGGCCCTGCGCAAGCAGTCGCCCAAGTTCACCCGCACCACGCTGGCCAAGGAGCGCCGCCTCGGCCGGGACGTGGGCGAGGTGCGCTACGTGCACGACGAGCGCGATCCGGCCGTTCTGCGCGTCCTGACCGGATGGAAGTCGGCGCAGTACCGAAGAACGGGACGCAGCGACCGCTTCGCCCGCCCCTGGATATCCCACCTCGTCGACCAGCTCTTCCACACCCGCACGGCGTCCTTCTCCGGGCTGCTGTCCGTGCTCTACGCGGGTGACCGGCCGGTCGCCGCGCACTTCGGGCTGCGCACGCAGACGGTGCTCGCCTGCTGGTTCCCCGCGTACGACCTGCGGTTCGCCAAGTACTCGCCGGGGCTGGTGCTGCATCTGCGGATGGCCGAGGGCGCGGCGGCCGCGGGAATGGCCTATCTGGACCTGGGCCGGGGCGGCAAGTCCTACAAGGACTCCCTGAAGACTCGCGAACTCAGCGTCTCCGAAGGGTGGGTGACGAGGCGTCACCCCGTCGCCCTGGGGTACCGGGCACGCCGTGCGCCGGTGCGTGCGCTGCGCAACACCGTGCTCGCGCGGCCCGAGCTCTTCGACCCCGCCGACCGGCTGCTCAAGCGCGTGGGGCGCATCCGCGAGAGCGGCTGAACCCCCTCGGGTGCCCTGTTCCGCGCCCAACTGCCCGTGCAACCATGGGTGGTTGCATCGGGCATAAACACACCAAAGGAGGAGTCTCCGCCTCAGCTCTTGCCATTCAGTCTCAAGCTTCAATACCGTCGTACATCTACCCGCATCGGCCCATCATGTCCACGCGGCTCGGGGAGGGCTCAGAGCGCCGCCATGGTGTCCGGCGCGGGGCGCGGCAGGGGGTGCCGCGCTCGGCCGTCAACACTGCCGAGTCGCGTGCCGCGCGGCCGGTAACACATGCCAACTCGCCCGGGAACGACGGCGGTTCCCCGCCGTGCGGACGGGGCGAGTACCCCCTTTTCGAACCGGACAACCACCGGACCGCTCTTGGGCGGGCGGTCCACCGGACGAGAGGGAAACAGGACTCATGAGTGCGTTCCTGCGCCCGCCGGCGAGTCAGGACCAGGATCCGGACCCGGAGACATCCGGACGCCGATACCGCCCGGTGACCTCGCAGTTCGCGATAAGGCCACCGGTGAGCGTGGTGATTCCCGCCATGAACGAGGCGGAGAACCTTCCATACGTCTTCAAGACACTTCCCGACTGGATCCATGAAGTGGTCCTGGTCGACGGCAACTCCACCGACGACACGGTCCGGGTCGCCCGCGACCTGTGCCCGGACGTCAAGGTGGTCCAGCAGCTGGGCAAGGGCAAGGGCGATGCGCTGATCACCGGCTTCGCCGCCTGCACCGGCGAGATCATCGTCATGGTCGACGCCGACGGCTCCGCGGACGGGGGCGAGATCCTGCGCTACGTCTCCGCCCTCGTCGGGGGCGCCGACTTCGCCAAGGGATCCCGCTTCGCCAACGGCGGCGGCACCGACGACATGACGCTCATCCGCAAGCTCGGCAACCGTGTGCTGTGCTCCATCGTCAATCACAAGTTCGGGGCCCGCTACACCGACCTTTGCTACGGCTACAACGCGTTCTGGAAGCGCTGCCTGGACGAGATCGCCCTGGACTGCGCCGGTTTCGAGGTCGAGACGCTGATGAACATCAGAGTGGTCAAGGCGGGCCTGCGGGTCCAGGAGATTCCCAGCCATGAGTTCGTCAGGATCCACGGCACCAGCAATCTGCGGGCCGTGCGCGACGGACTGCGGGTGCTGAAGGTGATCCTCCGCGAGCGCGGCGAACGCCGCGGCCGGCCACGGCAGCAGCCCCGGCTCGCGATCGCACCGGCCGCCAACCGCGGGGACGTCTCTTGACCACCGCGGACACGGACCCGGAAGGTCGCCCCGGGGGACGGGCGGCGGGCCCGTCCGTCTCGGTGGTCATCTGTGTCTACACCGAGGACCGCTGGGGCGACATCCTCGCCGCGGTGGCCTCGGTGCACGGCCAGTCCTACCCGGCGCTGGAGACGCTGGTCGTCGTCGACCACAACCCGGCCCTGCTGCGCCGCCTGGCCAAGGCCCTCGGCGACGACGGCGCCGGCGCGGAGCCGGGCCGGGTGCGCGTCCTGGCCAACACCGGCCCGCGCGGCCTGTCCGCCGGGCGCAACACCGGAACGGAGGCCGCCGCCGGCGAGGTGGTGGCCTTTCTCGACGACGACGCGGTGGCCGAGCGGGACTGGCTGCTGCACTTCGCCGAGGGCTACACCGACCCCCGGGTCATGGCGGTCGGCGGGCGCACCATGCCCGTCTGGGCGTCCCGTCGCCGGCCCGCGTGGTTCCCCGAGGAGTTCGACTGGGTCGTGGGCTGCACCTATCGCGGCCTGCCGCCCGGCCGGGTGCAGGTGCGCAACGTCCTCGGCGGCAACGCCTCCTTCCGCAAGTCGGCGCTCACCGCGGTCGGCGGCTTCGCCGGCGGGATCGGGCGTGACGGGCAGCGGCTGCCGCTGGGCGGCGAGGAGACCGAGCTGTGCATCCGGCTGACCAGGGCCGTGCCGGATGCGGTGCTGATCGTCGACGACCGCTCGGTGATCCACCACCGGGTGCCCGCCGTCCGGGAGCGCTTCGGCTACTTCCGCACCCGGGCCTACGCCGAGGGCCTGTCCAAGGCCCTGGTCGCGCGAAGTGTCGGCGCGCAGCAGGGACTTGCCTCCGAGCGCCGCTACACCACGCGGGTGCTGCCCGTGGGCGTGGCCCGCGGGCTGCGGGACGCCCTGCTGGGCCGGCCCGGGGGCGCGGGCCGGGCCGGGGCCATCGTGGCCGGGGTGGCCGCCGCCAGCGGGGGCTACGTCCTGGGCAGCCTGCGGGCGCGCCGGGGCGGGCAGCGGTTCGCGGTGGCACGGCCGGTGCCGCCGGGGGCGAGAGCCGGGGAGGAAGGAGCATGAGCGGCAGCCCGGTCCCGATCCTGATGTACCACGCCGTGGGGCATGCGCCCGCCCGCGCGGCCTACGGCCTCTCGGTCTCGCCGGAGGCCTTCGCCGAGCAGATGCGGCTGCTGCACGGCTTCGGTTTCACCCCGGTGACGGTCGCGATACTGGCCGCCGCCTGGCGCGAGGGGAGCGTGCTGCCGCCCAAGCCGGTACTCATCACCTTCGACGACGGTTATGAGGGCGTGCACCGCTACGCCCTCCCCGCCCTCGCCGAACACGGCTTCGCCGCCACGCTGTTCGCCTCCACGGGCTGGCTGCGCGGCGAGCACGACACGGGCGGCGCGCTCGACCTCATGCTCGACTGGGACCAGGTCCGCGAACTCGCCGCGGCCGGGATCGAGATAGGCGGCCACAGCCACACGCACCCCCAGCTCGACCAGCTGCCCGAGGAACGGCTGGCGTACGAGGTGGAGCGCTGCCGCGAGCTGATCACCGCCGAACTCGGGCGCCCGCCGGTGTCGTTCGCCTATCCGTACGGCTATTCCACCCGGCGGGTGCGCGGGGCGGTGCGGGCGGCCGGCTTCTCCGTCTCGCTCGCCGTGGGCAACGGCATGGCGGTGCGCCGGCAGGGACCGTACGCGCTGCAGCGGGTGACGGTACGGCGCACGACGGGTATAGCCGACTTCGAGCGCATGGTGGAGGGCCGGGCAGTGGGCCGGCTGTTCGCCAGGGACCGGGCTCTGACGAAGGGGTACGCCATCGTCCGCAGGAGCCGCCAGGCCGTCAGGAAGGCAAGCGAAGCACGTGTCTGACACGTCCACCCGGACCGAGGAGCGGGCAGCGGAGCCGAACGGCCGGAGGCTGCGGCTGCCCGGGAGAGGAGGCGGCAGCCCGCTGTTCCGCAATGCCTTCGCGTTGATGCTCAACACCGGCATCAGCGCCGTCCTCGGCCTGGGTTACTGGCTCGTGGCCGCGCGCTACTACACGGAGTCGGCCGTCGGCCAGGGGTCGGCGGCCATCGCGGCGATGAAGCTCCTCGCGGGGATCACCGCGGTGACGCTCACCGGCGCGCTGGCCCGCTTCATCCCGGTCGCGGGGCGCACCACGGGCCGGCTCGTCTTCCGTACGTACGCGGCCAGTTCGCTGGTGGTGGCGGCCGCGGCGGGCGTATTCCTGCTCACGCTGGGGATGTGGGGTCCGTCGTACCGGTCCCTGCACGGGCTGCTGCCCGGGATCGGCTTCGTCGTGGCCGTCGTCGCCTGGTCGGTCCTGACCCTGCAGGACGGGGTGCTGACGGGGCTGCGCAGCGCGCCGTGGGTGCCGGTGGGCAACACCGCCTTCTCGGCGGTGAAGCTGGCGCTGCTGATCGGGCTGGCGGCGGTGCTCCCGGTGTCCGGGGTGTTCGTCTCGTGGGTCGTCTCGATCGCCGTGTCCGTACTGCCGCTGGGCTGGCTGGTCTTCCGGCGGCTGGTGCCCGCGCACGTGCGGGCCACGGAGCAGACGGCCCGGCCCGCCTCCTACCGGGAGATGGGCCGCTTCCTCGCCGGGGACTGCACCGGCTCGCTGTTCTCGCTGGCCGTGGTCTACCTGATCCCGGTGATCGTCGCGGCGCAGGTGAGCTCCACCGACAACGCCTACTTCTACATCACCTCCACCATCGGCGGCACCGTCAACCTGCTCGCGATCAACATGGGCGCCTCGCTGACCGTCGAGGGCTCGCACGACCCGGCCCGGCTGGCGGACAACTGCCGGGCCGCGCTGCGCCGGATGGCCAAGATCATGATTCCGGTCTGTCTGGCGATGTTCTTCCTCGCGCCGTACATCCTGCAGGTGTTCGGGCCGGGGTACGCCCACGCCGCGACGCCGCTGCTGCGCTGGTACGCGGTCGGGGCGGCGCTGCGCGTGGTGATGGAGGTCTACTTCGCGGTGCTGCGGGCGCAGAGCCGCACCGCCGGGCTCGCCTATCTGCAGGGGCTGCTCTGTGTGCTGGTGCTCGGGCTGACGCTGCTGCTGCTCCCCCGGATGGGGATGACGGGCGAGGGCGTCGCGGAGGTCTCCAGCCTGGCGGTGATCTGCTCGGTCGCCGCGGTGCGGCTGCGGGCCGTGCTGCGGGGCGCCTCGCCCGCGCCGGACGCCGCGCAGCGCGCCGACGGGGCCGCTCCCGACGGCGACCTGGCGGACCTGGCGGTGGACGGCGACCGGCACGACGCGCGTCCCGATACGGAGGGCGAGGAACCGCCCGCCGAGCGCGGGCGGTTGCGCGACAGCACCGTCCGGGTGCTGCGCGCCGCGCTCGACGTGGACACCATGCCGCTGGGCGTCCGGGTGGACTTCGACCACCCGGAACGGCGCCCGGACATATGGCGGATGCCGCCACCTGCCGCTTCGCCCGCCGCGGAACCCGAACCCTCTGCACCCTCCGAACCGTCCGAACCCCCCGAACAGCCGGAGCAGTCCGAACAGTCCGAGCGATCCGCACAGCCCGAACCGCCCGCCCCGCGCGAGCAGCAACAGCAGCGCGCATGGCCCCGGCCCGGCCCCGGGGCCGCCGTCTGGGGGCTGCTGGTCGCCGCCCTGGCGCTGTACTGGGTGCCGCTGTGGGCCGCCGGCCGGGTGGACCTGGACGGCATGGGCGGGCTCGGGCTGATCTCCGTCCTGCCGGTGGCGACACTCGTGGGCGCGGCACTGCTGGTGCTCTCGTTCGTCTCCGCCCTGTGGCTGGACCGGCCGCGCACCCTGCTGCTGACGGCCGTCCTGCTGCTGACGGTCGTCTCGCTGCACGCGGTGCCCGCCCTGCTGGAGGGGCAGCCGCGGTTCGCCACGGCCTGGCAGCACGCGGGCTTCATGGACTACATCGACCGCACCGGGGTGGCCGCGCCCGATCTCGACGCGCGCTGGAGCTGGCCCGGCTTCTTCGCCCTCGCCGCGTTCGCGGCCCGTGCCTGCGGCGTCACCGACCTCACCGAAGTGCTGCGCTGGTGGCCGCCGGTGATGCAGCTGCTGTGCCTCGCGCCGCTGGCGCTGCTGCTGCGGGCGGTGCGCGCGGACTGGCGGGCGAAGTGGACGGCGCTGTGGCTGTTCGTGCTGTGCGGCTGGGTCGGGCAGGACTACTTCTCGCCGCAGTCGCTCAACTACCTGTTCTACCTGCTGTTCGTGGCCGTGCTGCTGGTGTGGTTCCGCTGGCCCGGGCAGCTCCGCGGCAAGCTGCTGCCCGGCGAGCAGGAGGTCGCTCCCGTCGGACACGGGCAGCAGGCGGTGCTGCTGGCGCTGCTGGTCGCCCTGTTCGCCGCATCGGTCTCCAGCCACCAGCTGACGCCGTTCGTGATGCTGGGCGTGCTGACCGTGCTCGTGCTGGTACGCCGCTCGACCCTGCGCGGGCTGCCGCTGCTGTGCGGCGTGATGCTGGCGGTCTGGATCGGCTTCCTCGCCGAGCCCTACTGGTCCGGGCACTTCAACGAGCTGTTCGGCGGCCTCGGTTCGCTCGGCGGCAACGTCTCCTCGTCCGTCTCGGGCCGCATCCAGGGCGGCAGCAGCACGCACAAGCTCGTGCTGTACGTACGGGTCCTGCTCGCCGGCGGCATGTTCGCCTTCGCCGCCCTCGGCTGGTGGCGGCGGCGCCGCGCCGGGGTCGGCGACCTGTCGCTGCTGGTGCTGACCTGTGTGCCCTTCCTCGCCTTCGGCGCGCAGTCCTACGGCGGCGAAGTCGCCCTGCGCGTCTTCCTGTTCGCCGTGCCCGGCGCGTGCGTCCTCGCCGCGCTGGCGCTCTTCCCCCGCACACGCACGGGGAAGGGGCACGGCCCGGTGGTCCCGACGGCGGCGGCCCTGCTCGCCGGGCTCGTCCTCGTCTTCGGCTTCCTCGTGGCCCGCTGGGGCAACGAATCCTTCGAACAGGTCCGCCCCGGCGAGGTTGCCGCCATGGACTACGTCTACGCCCACGACCGGCCGACCGTGCGGCTGCTGTGGATGAGCAGCAACACCGTCAGCGACGTCACCCCCGCCATGCCCTGGGGTTCGCGCGACATGGAGCGGGTGTTCTACGACCCCGTCCTGGCACCCCGCACGCCGGTCGACGTCCCCGGGCTGGTGACCCGGCTGCGCGAGGCCGGGCCGAACGCTTATCTCATGATCAGCACCGGCCAGTCGATATACCTCGAACTGAGCGCCGGCTACTCCCCCGGCTGGGAGCGGGAGATCCGCGGCGCCCTCGACAAACGGCCGGAGCTGCGCCGGGTGCTGTCCAACGAGGACGCGGTGCTGTACGAGCTGAAGCAGAAGCCGTCCGGGGAGGCGGCCCGGCCGCGGCCGGGCCCGGCGGGGCCGCGGGTGACGTGGACGCCGGCGTCGGTGATCGGCGGGCTCGCCGCGGCGGCCCTGCTGGCGCTGCTGACGGCGCGCGAACTGGTACGGGTCGGCCTCCGGCCGGGGGTGCGGCAACTGCGGTGGATGCAGGGGTCGTTCTGGTTTGCGTTGCCGCTGTTGGGGGTGCTGGTGGTGGTGTTGGTGCAGCGGTTGGTGACGATGTCGTAGCCCCTAAGGGGCGCGGGGAACTGCGCGAGCAACCACAGCCGGCCCGCAGCCGACACACCACCCGGGGTCCGGGGCGAAGCCCCGGGGCAGCACCTCATCTGCGGGCGCGTCGTGGCTTGTCGCGCAGTTCCCCGCGCCCCTTACGGGGCACGGAAAAGTCCGCTCAATAGAGCGCGCGATAGCAGAGTGCGGCCACCGCATTCAGCCCGGGCGCCGGCCCGCCGGGCCGGTGGTGCGGGACGCGGTACCCGTTGAGGGCGGCAACCCCGGTCGCCGGGTAGCGGACGCGAGTCCCCCCGGTGCGGTCCCAGCTCGGATCGCTCTCCAGCGATCCGAGCTCCGCCGCGGTCCGGCCGGCCAAGTCCGGGTGCACGTGCAACGGACCCACCGCACCGCAGGCCGTGGTGAGCAGCGTGAGGTCGCACTGTGCGGTGTCGGTGTGCAGATACACCGCGTCGTCGCCCTCGTAGTAGCCGTAGGCCGCGAAGGTGGGCACCAGGAGCCGTCCGCTCAGGGCCCGTGCCGTGCCGGTCAGGGCCAGGTGGAGCCGGGCGAGCAGCGGGCCGTTGGCGGCCGGGGTGCCGGGGCGTCCGGTGCGCCGCCGGGCGGTGACGGGGGTGCGGGGTCCGTACTCGGGTATCCGGGCGTGGGGGCGGCGCGCGCGGGCCTCCGCGGCGAGCCCGTCGGCCAGGTCGCGGTCCCACAGGCCGGGGAGGCGGACGAATCCGTCGGCGGCGAGGGCGCGTTGGTCGGCTCGGGTGACGGTGACCGTCACGAGGCGTCGGCGGCGTTCGGCCAGGACACGTCCGGTGTGTAGTGGGCCAGTTCGCTCTCGGCCGGGACGGTCAGCACTCCGGCGAAGCAATAGCCCTCGGCCAGCGGCACCTTGGCGCGGTCGGCCAGCCGCTCGGCTATCGCGTCCCTGGCCTCGGGGGCCGCCTTGGCCAGGGAGATGACCTCCCCGGGCAGCACGTAGTAGTTGTCTTCCGCATCGACGATGACCAGCGCCTTGGTCGCGCTTTCGCACATGGGTGGAGCCCTTTCGGACACGGCGGGGAAGTGGGGGCGGTCCGGACGCCGCTCGCAGTGTTGCGGCGCCCGGGGCCGTAAGGCAACCGCCGGGACGCTGCCCCACCCGGCGCACGGGAGGCGCCCTAGGTCAGCCAGCGGACCTCGTACGCCCCCAGCCCGATGTCGTGCCCGTCCACCTTGGCGGTGACGGGCCGGTCCAGCGTGTTGACGACCAGCGCCGTCCGGTCCGAGGCGAGGGCGCGCACGTGATCGGCGTCGGACCCGCCGACGTCGGGCGTGCGCAGGTGCGTGCCCGGGTGGAAGGCCGTGACGAAGCGCTGCAGCAGGTCCATCATCGGCAACTTGCCACCGCCGCCGCCGAGTTGGGTGGCGCTCCACAGGCAGCCCGGGCAGTCGGCGGTCTGCTCCTCGGGGTTCCAGTAGAAGGCGGTGGCCACGCCGGCCCCGGCGAGCTCCATCATGGCCGTGGCCTGGACGGCGATGCGGTGCGGCTCGGTCCAGCCGCGGCGGTTGTCCTGGGCGTCGGGCGGCTCGACGTACCACTCGGCCCACCACACGGGCAGCCCCGTGGTCTTCGTCAGCCACGTGCTGACGTCGGCGAACTTACGGGTGGCCGCGAACTCGTCGGGCAGCATCCGGCTGCCGTCCCGCGTGTAGCTGGAGCCGTCGACCACGACGAAGTCGGCTCCCGCCTTGTGCTTGTCCCAGTACTCCAGGGCGTCGACGGCCCGTTGGTCCACCACCCCCCACGGGCCCTGCAGGGAGGAGGCGTTGGAGGCATTGCCGGGTGTCTCGGTGTCCATGACGACGTACGGACCGCCGACGAGGGCGTTCCTGTTCTGTTTCTTGATCTCCGCGTAGACGAGGTTGTAGAGCTCGGTGTACCCCTCGTAGTCCCAGCGCTTCCTGGAATCGTCGTAGAAGCCCTTGAACTCGTTCCACACGATGAAGTGCCGCACGTCCGGGTAGCGTTGGGCGATCACGCCCGCGAGGTGGGCGAAGTCCTTGTAGTGGGCCCGGTCGGGGGCCGTCTCCAGGGACTTCTGGGACCAGTTGGTACGGTCCCCGCCGCCCTTCATCCAGTCCGGGGCGCAGCACAGCGTCAGCACCGGCGTGGCGCGGGTGCTGCGCATGAGGGCGACGCGGCGGTCGAGGTCGCCGAAGTTGTAGGACCCCGGTCTGGGCTCGGGGTTGTCGGCGCCCCAGCCCATGATGTGCTGGTTCTGCGGCATGGGGTCGGCGGAGAGCACGCCGGCGGCGTTGCTGCGGGCGCCGTCGTTGCCGAGGTCGGCGCTGTACTGGGTGTGCGTGAACCCGAAGCCGAGGTAGGCGGGGGTGCCGCCGCCGGTGTTGCCGGGTGCGCCCTGGGCGCCACGGGCACGGCCGCCGGACTGGCAGCCGCCGGCACAGAGCAGCAGTACGAACGCGGCGACGACGGCCGCGACCAGGGCGACGAGGCGCGCCCGATTTCCGTCATGACGTCCCATCACGGGCCAGGGTATCGCTCGCGCTTCCGCTGCCGGGCACAATCGCGCCCCGTAAGGGGCGCGGGGAACTGCGCGAGCAACCGGCGACGGGCCGCAGCCGAAGAACTGTGCTCCCGTCGGAGGCGCTCAGCCCTCGTACACGGCCCGCAACGCGTCCTCGGCGGCGGCGAGGGCCGCAGCCCGGTCCAGGCCCAACCGATGGGCCCGCTCGGCAAACGCCCGCGCGGCGTCCGCAGCCGCACGGGCCCCCGCATCGCCCTGGGCCGCAATGAACGTACCGTTGCGGCCCCGGGTCTCGATCACTCCGTCCGCCTCGAGCGCCCGGTACGCCTTGGCCACCGTGTTGGCCGCGAGTCCCAGGTCCTCCGCGAACCCCCGTACCGTCGGGAGCTTGTAGCCCACCGGCAGTTCGCCGGAGCGGGCGCGCTCCGCGATGCGGGAGCGGATCTGCTCGTAGGGCGGTTCGGCCGCTTCCGGGTCGACGGTCAGGTGCAACGCCACGGTGGAACTCCAGGCTGTGGGATGTGGTCGCACCTATTGTGCGTCAGGACGCTACAGCGCGAGCGCCGTTCCGTACGACGCGAGCCACGTGTTGAGCCCCAGCACGAGCTCCGTGCTCGTCCGGAAGCCCTCCCCCGCGTCCTCGGAGAGGGCGCGGGCGACGGCGGCGGTGTCGAGCAGCGGCCGTACGGGGGCGTCCTGGTCGGCGAGCACGCGCCGCAGCTCGGCACCGAGGGCGTCCGCGTACCGCGGGTCCTGGGTGCTGGGGTACGGGCTCTTGACCCGGTCGGCCACGATGTCGGGGAGCACGTCGCGCACGGCGGCGCGCAGCAGGGACTTCTCGCGCCCGTCGAAGGTCTTGAGCGCCCAGGGGGTGTTGTAGACGTACTCGACCAGCCGGTGGTCGCAGAACGGCACCCGCACCTCCAGCCCGACGGCCATGCTGGCGCGGTCCTTGCGGTCGAGCAGCAGCTGCACGAAGCGGGTCAGGTGCAGATAGCTGACCTCGCGCATGCGCCGCTGCAGTCCGCTCTCGCCGGGCAGGTACGAGATCTCGGCGAGGGCGTCCCGGTAGCGGGCGTCCTGGTAGCCGGGGAGGTCGAGCTTGGCGAGGACGCCCGGGTCGAGCAGGGCGGTGCTGCCGCCGCTCTGCTCCCCGGCGAAGCTGTCGAAGATGCCGCCCGCGATCCACGGGAAGGTGTCGGCGTGCACGGCCTCGGGGTCGTGGAACCAGCGGTAGCCGCCGAAGACCTCGTCCGCGGACTCCCCGGACAGTGCGACCGTGGACTGTTCGCGGATCGCCTTGAAGAGGAGGTAGAGCGAGGTGTCCCCGTCGCCGAACCCCATGGGCAGGTCACGGGCGTTGAGGACGGCGTCGCGGTTGGCCCGCTCCATCAGCGCGGCGGTGTCGAGCACGATGTCGCTGTGGTCGGAGCGCACGTGCTCGGCCAGGGCGTGGGCGTACGGCCCGTCGGGGGTGGGCCGCAGCGTGTCGGCCTTGAAGTTCTCCGTGTAGCCGGTGAAGTCGACCGAGAAGGACCGCACCGGGCCTCTGCCCGCGTCGGCCAGGCCCTTGGCGGAGAGGGCGGTGATGGCGGAGGAGTCGAGCCCGCCGGAGAGCAGGGTGCACAGCGGGACGTCGGCTATCAACTGGCGGGCGACGATGTCGTCGAGCAGTTCGCGGACGTGCCGGACGGTGGCGGCGGTGTCGTCGGTGTGCTCGCGGGCTTCGAGGGACCAGTAGCGCCGGACGGTCAGCCCGGTGCGGCGGATGCGTGCGGTGTGGCCGGGGCGCAGTTCGTACATGCCCCGGTAGACGGCGTGACCGGGCGTCTTGGTCCAGCCGACGAGCTCGGCGAGGCCCTCCGCGTCGACGGCGGGGCGCACGGCGGGGTGGGCGAGGATGGCCTTGGGCTCGGAGCCGAAGAGCACGCCGTCCGAAGTGGGCCAGTAGTAGAGGGGTTTGATGCCCATGCGGTCGCGGACCAGGAGCAGTTCCTCGGTGCGCGGGTCCCACAGGGCGAAGGCGTACATGCCGTTGAGGCGCCGGGTGAAGTCCTCGCCCCATTCGAGGTAGGCGTGCAGCACCACTTCGGTGTCGCTGCTGGTGCGGAAGGTGTGGCCGTGGGACTCCAGTTCGGCGCGCAGCTCGCGGTAGTTGTAGACCTCGCCGCTGTAGGTGGTGGCGAGCAGCGTGCGCCCGTCGTGTTCGACGAGCATCGGCTGCCTGCCGCCCTCGATGTCGATGACGGCCAGCCGGCGGTGCCCGAAGGCGGCGTGGGTGTCGAGCCAGATGCCCGCGGCGTCCGGGCCGCGGCAGGCCATGGTCCGCGTCATCGCGTCAAGGGTGCCGCGCTCGGTGGTGAGATCCCGGTCGTAGGAAACCCATCCCGCGATACCGCACATTGCTGTACCCCTCTCTTCGACGGATCGGGGCATGACGCTACGCCGATATAAGTGCACACACCATCTATGAGGAGGTAAAACCTTTTGAATCCGGCCAGTTGAGCCGCTTACGGTTCGCGGCATGACTTCGACGACACACATTCTGGTCCGCGACCTGCGCCCCGGCGACCCCGAGGACGCGGCGGCCGCGGCCGGGACGCGGCGCGCGGCCCTGCCGTTCATGCTGGTCACGCCCGAACTCCTGGCCTGGGAGGCGGAGCACTCGCCCGCGGAGGCGCACTACCGGCTGCTGGTGGCCGAGCTGGACGGCACGGTCGTGGGCACCGCCCGGACCGGCCTGTTCTTCGACAGCCCCGAGCCCGGAAAGGCCTATTGCAACCTGTACGTCCATCCGGACGCGGCCGGCCGGGGCGCGGGGTCGGCGCTGCTGGCGGCGGCCGAGGAACACCTGGCCGGGCTGGGCGCCCGGTCCGTGTACGCGTGGGCCCTGGAGGACGGCCGCTCCGTCGCCTGGGCCGGACGCCGGGGCTACGAGCCCCGGCGCCGGGCCCGCTTCCTGCGCCTCGACCTCGCCGCGCTGCCGCCGGAGACGGCACCGCCGGCCGGGATCGAGCTGCGGACGGTCGCGGACTTCGCGGACGATCCGCGGCCGTTGTACGAGCTGGACGCGGCGGTGTCGCTCGACGAGCCGGGGGAGGTGGAGACGGAGCCGATCCCGTACGAGGAGTGGCTGGCCGCCCACTGGGAACGGCCGGGCACGGACCGCGACCTGTCGGTGGTCGCGGTGGCCGACGGCACCCCGGTCGCGTATTCGCTGGCGCGGACGGACGGTCGGGGCCGGTACATGTCCGCGATGACGGGCGCCCTCCGGGCCTGGCGGGGGCAGGGGTTGGCGCGGCTGGTGAAGAACCGCTCGCTCCACCTGGCCCGCGAGGCGGGGTGCACGGAGGCCTTCACGGGGAACGATGCGGGGAACGTGCCGATGCTGGCCGTGAACCGCTGGTTCGGGTACGAGCCGGCGGCGGACGAATGGCATTGCGTGCGGGTACTGGGGTGACCGCGGGGTGGTGCGCCCCGTAAGGGGCGCGGGGAACTGCGCGATCAGCCACAGCGGACCCGCAGTCGCTCACAAGCGCCGGTACCGTGCCCGCCGCTCCGCGCGCCGCGCCTCAGGCGCACGCACCCGCAACGCGCTCAGCTCCGCACCGGCCACCCGCCCGAGCCGCGACAGGAAGTCGTCACCCCCCTCCTCCACGATCCGGTCCACGATCCCCCGCCCCAACAGGTCGGCGGACCGCACCCCTTGCCGGTCGGCCACCTCGAACGCCCGCTCCGTGGTGCGGTGGAGGATCGCCGAGGCACCCTCCGGCGGCAGCGGTGACAGCCAGGCGTGCCGCGCCGCGACCACCCGGTCGGCCGGGAGCAGGGCGAGCGCGGCGCCGCCCGCGCCCTGGCCCAGCAGCAGGCACAGGGTCGGCGCGTCCAGGGTCACCATGTCGGCGAGGCAGCGCGCGATCTCGCCCGCGAGCCCGCCCTCCTCGGCCTCGCGGGACAGCGCGGCGCCGGCCGTGTCGACGACGGTAAGCAGCGGCAGCCCCAGTTCGGCCGCGATGCGCATGCCCCGCCGCGCCGCCCGCAGCCCGGCGGGCCCGAGCGCCTGCCCGTGCTCCGGGACGCCCGCGGCGGGCGTGGCCCGGCTGCCGCGGTCGTGACCGAGGACGACACAGGCGGCACCGCCGACCCGGGCGAGGGCGAGCAGCAGCCCCGGGTCGCGCTCCCCGGCGCCCGTACCGCTGAGGAGCGTGACGTCATCGGCGGCGACCGCCAAGAACTCCCGCACACCGGGCCGTTCGGGCCGGCGCGAGCGCCGGATCGACTCGGCGGTGGACGGCGGTTCCCCTGCGGGGGGCTCCACCACAGCGGGCAGCGGCAACGGCAACGGCTCCGCACCGTCGTCGCACAGCACCGACAGCGCCCGCGCCGCAACCCCGGCCAGGCGTGCCGCAGGCAGCACCGCATCGACGAGCCCGTTCGCCAGCAGGTTCTCCGCGACCTGCACGCCCTGCGGGAACTCCTCGCCGTACAGCGCCTCGTGGACCCGGGGGCCCAGGAAGCCGATGAGCGCGCCGGGTTCGGCGGAGGTGAGGTGGCCGAGGGAGCCCCACGAGGCGAGGACGCCGCCGGTCGTGGGGTGCCGGAGGTGCACCAGGTAGGGCAGCCCGGCGGCCTTGTGCTCGGTGATCGCGGCGGCGACCTTCACCATCTGCAGGAAGGCGATGGTCCCTTCCTGCATCCGGGTGCCGCCGGAGGCGGGCGCGGCCAGCAGCGGCAGCCGCTCGGCCGTCGCCCGCTCCACGGCCCGCACCAGCCGCTCCCCCGCCGCGACCCCGATCGACCCGGCCAGGAAGCGGAATTCGCAGGCCACGACGGCCACCCGGCGTCCGTGCAGCAGCCCTTCGCCGGTGATGACGGACTCGTCGAGCCCGGTGCGCCTGCGCGCGGCGAGGAGGTCGGCGCGGTAGTCCGGGTCGTCCTCGGTCAGCGCGAGGGGCTCGTCCCAGCAGCGCCAGCTGCCGGGGTCGACGACGGCCGCGACGAGGTCGAGTGCGGGAGTGTGCATGGGGTCACCCTGCCACGGGAAGGCGGAGCAGTTCCTCGAACCCGCCTGCGGTGCGGGCGAGGTCCTCCAGCTCGTCGAGCGCCGCGACGGCCCGCGCCGCTGCGACGGGGTCGCGGTCGGCCAGGCCGCTCTCGGCGAACTCGTCCTCGTCGAGGCGGAGGACGGCGGTGCCGTCCGCGGAGCGCCACAGGTCGAGGTCGAGGTCGGTCACGACGAGCGTGCCGTCCTCGACGCGGGCGGGCCGGGTGATGTCGCAGTACCAGCCCTTGAGCGTGCCGTGGGCGTCGCGGACCTCCTTGACGGAGTACCAGCGGTCGCGCCAGTAGTGCTCGGTGAACACGTCGCCCTCCTCGAAGCGGACGAAGCCGAAGTCCCGGGCGGCCGTGCCGGCCCAGGGGGCGCGGACGACGACACGGGTGCCGTCGTCGTGGACGAGGGTTGCGGGGTAACGGGTGTCGGGGCGGGGGGTCTTGACGAGCCGCACGGTAGTGATCATGGGTGCAGCGTCTCCCGCGAACGGCGGGCCGGGCCAGTGGTTTTCGCCCCGTAGGGGCGCGGGGAACTGCGCGACCAGCCCCCACCGGCCCGCAACCAGACGCACCACCCCAGAGGTCCGGGGCGAAGCCCCAAGCAGCTCAGCTGCAGGCGCGTCGTGGCTGAGCGCGCAGTTCCCCGCGCCCCTTACGGGGCGCAGCCCCTAACCCCGGACCATCGCCGAGCAGTCGCTCGGCGTCGCGTTCTCCGGATCGAGCGCATTGGCCGCCTCATGGAAGGCCACCCGGTCGATCGTCCCGATCGCCAGGTGCTCCGAGATGTCCACCGGGCACAGGTCCTGCAGCAGGACGTTCTTCACATCGGGCCCCGACAGGAACTGCGTCTGGTAGGGGGTGACGACCTCGTCCCACTTGGTGGCGATCACCGTGTAGCGGATCCCGGGCAGCGTGTCCCCGCCCTCGTTGAGCTTCCGCATGAACGGCGAGCCCACCACCTGGTCCGTCAGGCCGGGTGCGGTCGCGTTGATCACCTTCCGCGCGGCGGGGCCGATGCCGGGGACGATGTCCATCAGCTTGGCGATCCCGGACAGCGTCGTCCCATGGCTGTTGGGCGCGATGCCGACGATCGCGTTCACCTTGTCGGCGCCGCCGAGGAACTTCGTGTAGTAGCGCGGCAGCATGCCGCCCTGCGAGTGCCCGACCATGTCGACCTTCGAGGCTCCGGTCTCGGCGAGCACCTTGTCGACGTACGCGGCGAGCTGCTCGCCCGACTTCTCGATCGAGCCGAGCCCGTAGAAGACCGGCACGCCGGGCAGCTGGCCGTAGTCGAAGGAGAAGACGCAGTAGCCGCGGCTGGTCAGGTAGGGGGCGAAGGACCACCAGTTGGTGGAGCCGTTCTCCATGGTGCCGTGCACGAGGACGACGGGGCGCGGGTGCGCGGCGGAGGGCTTGCAGGAGTAGTCGTTCCAGCCGCTGGTGACGGCGGACGCGGCGCTGCTCCGCGGGGCCGCCACGGCCTCCGGTGCGGCGGCGACCATCGTCGTCAGGGCGACGACGGGCAGCAGGGCACGGAGGGATCTCCAGCGCATCTTCGGGCGCAGCTTCACAGGGACTCCTTGCTGTGGGGGAATCGGTGGGGAAGGCATGGCGGAGCAGCGGAGTGAGACGGCTCACTCGCGCGTGAAAAGTTGGTTAACTTACCTGCGAGTAGGTTGCGGGCGATCTTTGCTTGCGTCAAGGAAAATTTCCGAGGTTCCCCACCCGAATCACGACGTAACGCCGAACGTTTCAGGCCACATTGGTCCAGGCCTGGTCCAGGGTCGCCGCGGGCCCCGCCGCGCCCGGGCCGAAGAGCTCCCGCACCCGGTCGACCGCTTCCTCGATGCGGCGCGCCTTCTCGTCGGCGGGGTCGAAGGTCAGCTGGTGCGCAGCGTGCCCGGCGTCCGTCAGCCCCTCGGCGCGCAGCGCCACGGCCCGTACCCGCGCCCGCTGCAGACCGAGCGCGGCGTGCAAGGCGTAGGCCGCCGCGGTCAGTTCCGGCGTGTGCGCGGTCGGCTCGGCGAAGGTCCGCGCGCGGGTGGTCGACGAGCCGTCCGCGTACCGGACGGTGAGCTTCAGGCCGTGCGCGACCCGGCCGCTCTCCCGCAGCCTTGCCCCGAGCCCGTCGGCGAGCGTGAGCAGCGCACGGCGCCGGTACTCCGGGTCCAGTTCGTCGGCGGCGAAGCGGTGTTCCGCGCCCATCGAGCGGGCCTGCGCGGCCGGGCCGACGGGGGTGGGGTCGATGCCGTGCGCCAGTTCGTGGACCCGCCGCCCGGCGGCCGCACCGAGGATGCGCTGCAGCACGGGCAGCGGTGCGGCGGCGATCCTGCCGATGCTGTCCAGCCCGTAGGCGCACAGCGTACGGGCGGTGGCGGGCCCGACCCCGTACAGCGCGGCGGCCGGCCTGCGCGCCAGGAAGGCGGCCGCCGCCCCCGGCCCGGCCGGAACCGTCCGCACGCCCCCGGCCGGCCCGTCCTGGGCGGCCATCCGCGCCAGCATCGGGTTGCCGCCGATCCCCACCGTGCAGTCGGCCCTGTACCGGGCGAGCGCGCGCACCCGCAGCAGGGTGGCCAGTTCCTGCGGGCCGTGCCCGAAGTACCGCACGGCACCGCGCACTTCGGCGAGCGCGGCGTCCGGCGGCAGCGCCTGCACCAGCGGCGTCAGTTCGCCGAGCAGCGCGAGCAGCCCGTCGTAGGCGTCCTCCCCCAGGGGGCCGCCCGCGACGGGCCGGAAGTGGACGTACAGCACGGTGGGGGCCGGCGGCTCCGGTTCGTATACCGCTTCGTATACCGCCGGGACCGTGGAGAGGTGCGCTTCGCCGTTCATCCCGCGCTCCCCGGGCTCGCGTGCCACAACTTGCGTCCGGTGGCCGGGCCTTCGCCCGCGGGCTGCAGGTCGGACCAGGGGTGCAGGGTGTAGCCGGTGGACAGGGCGATGCGGCGGCCGTCCACGGCGTCCGGCCCCGTCGCGAGCGGCCGCGCCAGCTCCGCGGCCACCGCGTCGAGTCCGCCCTCCGCCCGCAGCCGGGTCAGCTCCCCGAGGTCCCAGGCCGCCGAGCCGACCACGCTGAGGCTGCGGGGGCCGCGGCGCTGGACGACGCCGCGCACGAGCAGCAGCCAGGAGTGGAAGACGGTGCGGGCGCAGGCCGGGTGGCTGTCGTCGAAGAAGGCGCAGTCGACCAGGCCCGTGCCGTCGTCGAGGGTGGTGAAGATGACGCGCCGGCCCGACCGGACCGGCGGCGTCTGGATGGCGGCCTTGGCGCCCGCCACCAGCACCGTCTCGCCGTGCCGCGCATCGCGCAGCCGGCGGGCCGGGATCGCGCCCAGCTCCGCCAGGAACGCCCGGTGGTCGGACATCAGGTGGCGCGAGGCGTCCATGCCGAGCACGCTCAGCTCCGCGCCGAGCCGTTCGGCCGCGTCGAGGTCGGGCAGGCCGATCGGCTCGGCGCGGGCGCTGTCGACCAGCGTGGGCTGGGCCGGGGACACCGGCCCGTGGTGCCGCCGGTGCAGCTCGGCGATGTGCAGCAGCAGGTCGCGGCGGTTGGCGCCGAAGGCGTCCAACGCGCCGACGCGGGCGAGCCGTTCGGCGACGGGTCTGCGGGGGCGGCCGCGCTGCCACAGGTCCTGCAGCGAGGTGTACGGGCGCCCCTCGACGAGGCGCCGGGTCTCGGCCTCGGTGATGCCCTGCACCTCGGAGAGGGCGAGCCGGATGCCGTACCCCTTATTCCCGGACACCAGTTCGATCCGATAGGCGGCGTCCGAACGGTTCACGTCCAGCGGCAGGATCGGCACCCCACGCCGCCGCGCGTCCGCGAGCAGCAGCCGCTTGGGGTACATCCCCGGGTCGTGCGTGAGCAGCCCGGCGTAGAAGGCCGCCGGATGGTGGGCCTTGAGCCAGGCCGACTGGTAGGTCGGCACCGCGAAGGCCACCGCGTGCGCCTTGCAGAACCCGTACGAGCCGAACGCCGCGACGATCTCCCAGGTGCGCCGCACGACGTCTTCGCCGTACCCGCGGGCGGCCGCACGCTCGGCGAACCAGGCCCGTACCCGGCCCACCAGTTCGGGATCCGACAGGGCGCGCCGGGTCTCGTCCGCGAAGCCGCGGTCGCAGCCGGTCATGATCCGCAGGATCTCGATGATCTGCTCGTGGAAGACGACCACGCCGTACGTCTCGCGCAGGGTGTCCGCCAGGTCCGGGTGCGGGAGGCGGACGGGCGCGCGGCCGTGCCGGGCCTCGATGAACGGCCGCACCATGTCGGCCGCGACCGGGCCGGGCCGGAAGAGCGAGATGTCGACGACGAGATCGTGGAAGCCGGCCGGCTGGAGCCGCCCGATCAGGTCGCGCTGGCCCGGCGACTCGATCTGGAAGCAGCCGAGCGTCTCGGCGGACCGGATCAGCTCGTACGTGGCCCGGTCCCCCGGCGGCACCTGCGCGGGGTCGTCCAGGTCGAGGCGGCGGCCGGTGGCCCGTTCGACCTCGCCCACCGCGTGCGCCATCGCGGACTGCATCCGCACGCCGAGCACGTCGAGTTTGAGCAGTCCGAGCCGTTCGACGTCCTCCTTGTCGAACTGCGACATCGCGAACCCCTCGCCGCTGGTCGGCACCACGGGCGTACGGGCCCGCAGCGAGGCGTCCGACAGCAGCACCCCGCACGGGTGCATGGCGACCCCGCGCGGCAGCGCGTCCAGCGCCTCGACCAACTCCCACATCCGCCGCCCGTAGCGGGCCGCGTCGATGCCGCGCAGCTCGGGCAGTTCGGCCAGCGCGGCCCGGGCGTCGCGGGCCCGGATGTGCGGGAACGCCTTGGCGAGCCGGTCCGTCTCGGCCGGGTCCATGCCGAGGGCGGCGCCCACGTCGCGGATCGCGTGCCGCACCCGGTAGGTCTCGGGCATGGCGACGGTCGCGACCCGGTCCTCGCCGAAGCGGGCGAAGACGGCGCGATAGACCTCCAGGCGGCGCGCGGACTCGACGTCGATGTCGATGTCGGGCAGCGCGCGGCGGTGCGGCGACAGGAACCGCTCCATCAGCAGGCCGTGTTCGACGGGGTCGGCGTGCGCGATGCCCAGCAGGTGGTTGACGAGGGAACCCGCGCCGGAGCCGCGGGCGGTGACGCGGATGCCGAGCGCGCGGGTGTCGTCGACGACCTGCGCGACGGTGAGGAAGTACGAGGCGAAACCGTGCCCGTCGATGATCCGCAGCTCCTCGTCCAGCCGGTCCCAGTAGGTGCGGTCGCGGTCGTGGCCGCGCAGCACCAGGGCCGCCGCGCAGCGGGACCGCAGCACCCGCGCCGCGGTGCGGGGCCCGGCGCCGACCAGGTGCGGCTCGGGGAAGTGGACGGTGCCGAGGCCCAGGTCGCCCTCGGGGTCGACGCGGCACTCGGCTGCGGTCTCCTCGGTCGCGGCCAGCAGCCGGCGGGCGGCGTCCCGGCGGAGGCCGGCGGCCTCCGCGATCCGCTCGGCGACGGCGGCCATGGCCTGCGGCCCCTTGAGCCAGCGCTCCCCGCTGTCGCGGGCCTCGGGCCGGCGGCGGTCGACGGGCACCAGCCGGCGGGCCGCGTCGAGCACGTCGGCGACCGGCCCCTGCCCCGGGTCGGCGTAGCGCACGGCGTTGCCCAGGACGGCCCGCACCCCCTGCTCGGCGGCGAACCCGGCGGTGCGCGCGGCGAGCCGCAGCGAACCCGGTCCGGTGCCGGTGCGCCCGTGGCAGACGACCTCCAGCCGCAGCGCCGCGTCACCGAACATTTCGCGCCAGGGCGCGAGCAGCCGGGCGGCCCGGTCCGGGCGCCCGGCGGCGAGCGCCCGCCCGACCTCGGAGTCGGGCCCGAGCAGCACGGTCAGCGGGGCCCGGATCCCGGCGGCGGCGTGTGTCAGATCTTCGTGGTCCAGCGCGGGCCGCTGGGCGCCCCCCGCATGGGCGGCGGAGACGAGCCCGCACAGGGCGGCCCAGGCGGCCGCCCCGTCGCGGGCGAGGAAGACGGCGCGGGGCGCGGACTCGTCGACGAAGGCGCCGCCGCGGACGGGGGTGCGCGGGCGGGCTGCCTGCTGTTTCTGCTCCTGCTCCTGCTCCCGCACGGCTTCCCGCACGGCCAGGTCCACCCCGAACAGCGGCCGCACCCCGGCGGCGGCCGCGGCGTCGGCGAACCGGACCGCGCCCGCGAGGGTGTCGCGGTCGGTGAGGGCGAGCGCGTCCATGCCGCGCTCGGCGGCCCGGGCGGCCAGCTGCCCCGGGTGCGTGGCGCCGTACCGCACCGAGAAGCCCGATGCGGTGTGCAGGTGCGTGAACGCCGCCATCGCACCTCCTGCGCTTGCCGTGCTGTTGTCTGTTGCCTGCCGCTCCCCCCCTGGCCGGATTTCGACCCTCCGAGCTCCACGATAGACCACTTCTCGAAAATTAGTTCGACTGCTTGTTCGAGGATGTCACGCGCTACGTTGCCCCCATGAGGCTGGACGTCCCGCACGGCGGCCGTCGCCATGACTGGCAGCCGCAGACCTTCATGACCCGGCTCCCCGAAGACGCTCGCCGCGAGCTGCTCGCCATGGCCCGCACCAGGCATCACGGCGCCGGTGAACTCCTCATGATGCAGGGGGACATGGCGGACCACGTCCTGGTGCTCGGCTCCGCCCGGGACGCCGGATCGTCGGCCTGCGCCAAGATCACTTCAAGCCTGGCGGACGGGACAGAGAGCCTCCTGGGCATCAGGGTGAGCGGGGACGTCGTCGGCGAGACGGCCGCCGTCCGCGGGTCGGCACGCTCGGCGACGGTCACGTGCTGCAGCCCCGTACACGTCCACGTGCTCACCCGGGACGCCTTCGTGGGGTTCCTCGACCGGCACCCCACCGCCTGGCGGGCCCTGGCCTGCACACTCGCCGACCGGCTCGACGCCGCCAACCGCCGCCGGCTGGACTTCGCCGCCTTCAGCGTGGCCGTCCGACTGGCGCGCGCCCTCGTCGAACTCGTCGAGCGGCACGGCTGCCGCACCGCGAGTGGCCACGAGCTGGGCGTCCACCTGTCCCAGACGGAACTGGGCCGGCTGATCGGGGCCCGTGAGGACGCCATCGGCCTGGCGATGCGGCAGCTGAAGCGTGACGGCCTGGCCGTCACGCACTACTGCGGGGTGACCATCACCGACCTCGACGGGCTCCGACGCTTCGCCCGGCTCCTCTGAAGCACCCGCTCAATCACCCCCCGGCGACGGCCGCGGCGATCCCCAGGCACAGCATCAACGCCGTCCAGGGCACGGCCCGCTGTACGTGCCGGTTCTTGACCAGCGCGATCTCCCCCAGCAACTCCGCCATGGCCCAGGCCTGTTCGCACTGCGCCTGCCGGCAGGGCGGGGGCGGAAGGCCGACTCCCGTGATGCCGAAGGGATTCAGCGGGGTGGGTGCATGCAGCCGCGGCCTTATCGCCTGCACGATATGGAAACCCGAGATGAGGAATGCGACACCGAATGCTGCGATCAGGACACCAACAACAGGCGTCCATCGAATACCCGCTCGACCACCCAATGTGGTAACCGCCGCCACCACGCCCCCGGTATGCACCATGAGCAGGGTATTGACCTTGGCGTCGGCCTGCTGGACATAGCCCTGGAAGGCTGTGAGCGCGCCGAGCGCGACCTTGACCGAGGTCTCGTCGGCTTCCCTCCGTTCGATTTCTCGGGGCAACTCCCCGAACCTCCTCTCCAGAAAGGGTGAGGAGTCCATGAAATACCCGGCGGTATCGAGTGAACACCGTATGGATCAGGCATTGTTCGAGGTGACCGCCGACGCTGCGGGACGAAGCCGGATCCGTACGGGATCCAGCTCCGGGCTCCGTGCGAGCGTGTCCAGTGGAGTTCCAGTGCGCAGGGAGTGATCACCCTTGCCTGAAGACAATGCTGAGCGCCGTCTGTGGCTCGCGATCGACACGGTCGGCTATGGAACCGGCACCCTTCGAAGACGAGCATCAAGTACGGGCAGCAGTCCGCGCAGCTCAAGGAGATCCGGGCATTCGACCCGGAGCGTCAGGGCCGCTGGTCCTTCTCTTCCCAGCAGGCGACCTTGCGGCGGCTGGACAAGGCGTTCGCCGCGTTCTTCCGCCGGATCAAGGCCGGTGAGAAACCTGGATACCCGCGCTACCGTGGGGTCGGCCACTTTGACACGGTGGACTTCCCCAAGGACGGCGATGGCTGCCGCTGGGACTCCACGCCGCGCGACCCGGTGACCCGTGTCCGGCTGCAAGGTGTCGGGCACGTCCGCGTGCACCAGCACCGGCCCGTGGTCGGCAAGGTCAAGACGATCTCGGTCAAGCGTGAGGGAAAGCGCTGGTACGTGATCCTGACCGCCGAGCAGACCGAGCCCAGGCCGCTGCCCGCAACGGGCTCTGTGGCCGGTATCGACATGGGCATAGCAAACTTCCTCGCCGACTCCAACGGAGGGTTCGTCGAGAACCCGCGGCACGGCCGGAAGGCCGCCACGAAACTGGGAGAGGCGCAGCAAGCCCTGAGCCGGTGCAAGCGCGGTTCCAAGCGCCGCCGCAAGGCGGTCGAGAAGGTGGCTCAGCTGCACCGTAAGGTGCGTCGCCAGCGGCTCGACCACGCACACAAGACCGCGCTTGGCCTGGTGCGGGAACACGATTTCATCGCGTACGAAGACCTCAAGATCCGCAACATGAGCAAGACCCCCGCACCGAAGCCCGACCCCGACAAGCCGGGCGCCTTCTTGCCCAACGGGGGTGCCGCCAAGGCCGGGTTGAACCGCTCGATCACTGATGCCGGATGGGGGGTGTTCCTCGCGATCCTGAACGCAAAGGCTGGAAGTGCCGGGCGGGAAGTGATGGCCGTGGACCCCCGCAACACTTCTCGGCGGTGCCCCGAATGCGGGCACACCGCTGAGGAAAACCGGCCCACACAGGAGAAGTTCCACTGTCAGGCGTGCGGCCACAACGCGCACGCGGACACGGTGGGCGCCCTGAACGTTCTACGGGCCGGGCTGGTCCGTCGCGAAGCTCAACCGGCATAGCGAGAAGCCACCCCGTTTACGGGGTGGAGGAGTCACGTACACCCCGACGAGTACCGGGCCGTCACCGACCCCGCGGCACCGCACCACCGGGACAGCCTCGACCGCTTCATGCCGACGCACCGGGCACACAACCCGCTGCTGACACCCGCACCCGTGGAGGAGCACACAGAGTGGTTCGGCTTCCCCGGCGTGGCTCGGCCGCAGGGGCTGGCGCGCGAGTTGCGCTGGTGCCGCTGCCTGGCCATTCGGCGGGACACGCAGGCGTCGCCGTGCGCGACGGCGACGGACGGTGGCTGTTGCACGCGGGCGACGCGTACATGTACCACGGCGAGCTCGAACACACCCCGCCCCTTTCCCACCCTGCCCTCGATCCGGTCCATCAGGGAGCACAGACCGATGCCGCAGCTCGCGTGACGGCCCGCGACCGACTGCGCGCCCTTCACCGCGACCGTGCGGACGCGGTCACCGTCTTCAGCGCACACGACCCGTGGGAGCTTGCCCGCCTCACAACCCTCACGGGCCAGGGCGTGTCCGACGGGCCGGTCCGCGGCGTCCGGCGCGGTGCGGACGAGCCCGCCCTGGCTGTCGGCTGAGGCGACCGCGTGGAAGCTCCCGGCCAGGCATGCGACTGCCCGTTCCGCGTCGGCAACATCGCGGAACGGGCAGTCGCGCCATCAACAGAGCTGATTCCCGGGTGGTGTTGCGCTCCCGCTCCCCGTCCGGCAGTATCGCGAAATCCGCCTCACGGGTCACGGGGATTCAGCCCTGGGCAACGCCCGGGACGTAGTAATAGGTGTATAGGTCGGCCATGCCCGAGCCATAGGAGCCGCATGTCAGCTCGGCGAATCCACCGATTTCCAGCAGCACCGGGGGCTCGTACACCTCGATGTTTTCCACGGGAGATCCTCTTTCTGGTACGGTATTTTTACCGTGACTCGAAGTGCGTCACATCGCGCAAATCCCCACGCGCGTCCGCTTCACACGAAACGGCGGGATCTGCCACTCGAAAGAGTGGTAAGACCGATGAGAAGACAGTTTGACGACCTGTCTGCCGACGGCAGGGCCCTCGGGCAGTTCGAAGCCCGCCGCTCAGCCACTCAACTCCCCCCCCCCCGACTCCGCCACCGCAAGCCCGCCAATGGCGGCGAGCAGCACCGCAGTTCCCGCGACCGTCGCCACGGTGAGCCGTTCGCCGAGCAGCAGCACGGCAAGCACGGCAGCACTCACCGGTTCGATCAGCATCACCACCGATGCCGTGGCCGCACGCACCGCCGCCGCCCCGGCGAAGTACAGCGGATAGGCGAGCGCGGTGGTGACGGCGGCGACGTACAGCAGCATCAGCACCACTCGGCCGGGGTGGGCCATGTGCGGCACGAGCCCCTCGCCGCAGGCGAACGGCAGCAGCACCGCTGCTCCGATGCCGAACGACCACAGTGTCAGGGTGTACGGGTCCTCCCCCGTGCCGTGCCGTCCGGTCCAGCGGCCCAGGAGGCTGGATGCGGCGAATCCGGCGGCGGACAGCAGCGCCAGCCCGATCCCGAGAGGGCGTACGGCGCTCTGCTGGTTGCCCAGGACCAGGACCGCGAGGCCGGTCAGCGCGCCGCCGACCGCCAACATCCCGCCGCGCCCGGTGTGTTCCCCCAGGAACAGCCGGCCCCCGGCGGCGGTGAGGACCGGGGCCGCCCCCAGGGCGACGATGGTGGCGACGGCCAGTCCCGTCTCCTCGACCGCACCGAAGTAGGCGGTCTGGAACACGGCCAGGGCGAGGCCGGTGCCCGTGAGCAGCAGTACTCGCTCACGGCCGAGTCGGCGGGGGCGGCAGTGTCGGCGGGCCGGACGCAGTGCGGCGCCCGCGATCAGCAGCGTCATTCCGCCGAGGAAGCGCCAGAACGACACGGCCATCGGCCCGAAGTCGCTCGACCGGTAGACGATTTCCACGGCGGCGCCGGTCGTCCCCCAGGTGGTGCCGGCCATCGCCAGACAGGCGAGCCCGCGCAAGGCAGTTGCAGTTGCAGTTGTGGACACAGTGCGTTCTCCGATGACATGGAGCAGTCGGTCGTGGTCTCCCGTGTGCGAGCACGACCAAGAAGCGCGCCGGGCCCCTTGGTTGAGGGCCGGCGCGCCGGCGACCTTGGCGTCCCCGCTCTAGGCGGCGGGAGGCGCGAGCACTGTCGAACGCATGGTCACTACTGTACGGACCCGGTGAGCGCGGTGCTCTCGGACTGCGCCACGGTGCGGGATGCGACCGGGGCCGGGGCCGGACGGCGCTTCCGGAAACGGCGTTCGGCCAGCCACGTCGCGGTGAGCAGTGCCGACAGGGCGGCGCCCAGCGTGCACACTCCGGTCCAGCCCGCCGCGCCCCACGTCGCCGAGGTGAGGGCGGATCCCAGCGCGCCGCCCGCGAAGTAGCTGGTCATATAGGCCGCGTTGAGGCGGTTGCGGGCTTCGGGGCGCACCGCGTACACCAGGTTCTGGTTGCTGATCTGCACGCCCTGCACCGCGGCGTCGAGCACGAGGATGCCGGCCAGCAGTGCGGCCAGCGACCAGTGGCCGCCGGATCCGCCCAGGGCGAGCAGGGCCCAGGAGCCCAGGAGCAGGAGGGCCGCGATGCCGGTCACGTGGTGGACGAGCCCCCGGTCGGCCAGGCGTCCGGTGACCGATGCCGCGAGCGAGCCCGCCGCGCCCAGCAGGCCGAGCAGGCCGATCGCCGATTCGGACCAGCCGTAGGCGGGGCCGGAGAGCAGGAAGGCCAGGGCCGTCCAGAGCACGCTGAACGTGGCGAAGGACAGCGCGCCCAGCGCGGCCCGCCACCGCAGCACGGGTTCGCGGGCGAAGAGCGTGACGGTCGACCCGAGCAGCTTGGGGTAGCCGAGGCCGGCGTCGGTGCGCAGGCGGGGGAGGACGCAGCGCAGCAGGACCGCCATGCCCGCCATGAGCACGGCGTTCACCCAGTACACGGTGCGCCAGCTGCCGAGGTCGCTGAGCAGTCCGGCGGCCGTGCGGGCGAGCAGGATGCCCAGCAGCAGGCCCGTCATGACCGTGCCGACGGTGCGGCCACGCTTCTCGGGAGCGGCGAGCGTCGCCGCGTAGGGGACGATGACCTGGGCGGCGACCGAGGTCAGCCCGGTGAGGGCGGTGCCGATCAGCAGCACGGTGGTGCTGGTGGCGCTCGCCGTGACCAGCAGGAAGACGGCGGTGGCCGCGCACAGCGCCACGGCGAGCCGCCGCCGTTCCAGGAGGTCGCCGAGGGGCAGGAGCAGGATCAGCCCGAGCGCGTAGCCGGTCTGGGCGGCGGTGACGACCAGCGCGGAGACGGCCGTGCTCATGTGGAGTTCGCGGCCTATCACCCCGAGCAGGGGCTGCGCGAAGTAGTTGCCCGCGACGGACAGTCCGCAGGCGACCGCCATCACGAGGAGCGTGCCGCGGCCCAGTTCACCGTTCCCCGGCGAGCCGCTGTCCGGTCCGCCGTCCGATCCGTCGTCTTTCCGTACGTGCGTCATGAAAGCAAGTGTCCCGGCCAGGCACTCATGAATCCAATGCATTGTTTTCATCGAGCCATCGCGTTCTACGATGGATGCATGGAACTGCAACAGATGCGCTATGTCGTCGCGGTGGCGGAGACCGGTGGTTTCACGCGCGCAGCCGAGCGGTGCCACGTGGTGCAGTCGGCACTCAGCCACCAGATCGCCCGCCTGGAGAAGGAGCTGGGAACGCGGCTGTTCGACCGCACGAGCCGCGCGGTGCGGCTCACGGCGGCGGGCGAGGCCTTCGTCCCCGTCGCGCGGCAGGCGCTGGACGCCGCCGAACGCGCCCGCGCCGAGGTCCGGGCCGCTACGGGCAAGGTGTCCGGGAATCTGGCCGTCGGCGCCATCTCCACCGTTGCCGCGGTCGACCTCGCCGACGCGCTGCGCCGGTACCAGACCCGCTATCCGGACGTGCGGATCCGCCTGGTCGGCGGCGTCAGCGAAGAACTCATCGAGCGCGTACGGGACAGCTCGCTCGACGTGGCCTTCACCGGCCTGGACCCGGGCACCGTGCCGAAGGGCGTCCGTCACCGGGAGCTGGCCCGCGGGGAACTGGTCGCCATCGTGGCGCCGGAGCATCCCCTCGCCGGCCGGAAGCGGACGGATCTGCAGAGGCTGGCGCGCGAGCCCTTCATCGACTTCCCGGCCGGTTCGGCGGCCAGGCGGCAGCGCCAGTCGGCCTTCGAGGCCGCAGGCCTGGCCACCGACGCGCCGTTCGAGGTCACCACCGTGGAGTTCCTCGCCCGGCTGGTGCGCGCCGGCCTGGGCGTCGGCATGGTGCCGGAGGCCATCGCGGCCGAACTGCCGGGCGTGCACATCCTGAAGGTGAAGACCCCGCCGACCCGCGTGGAGATGCTGGTGTGGGGCAAGCTCGGGCCGTCCCCCGCCGCCGCGGCATTCCTGTCCCAACTAGGCGTCGGCGCGGCACAGTAGGTCCATGGACTCCACGGACTGCATCGCCCAATTCCACAGCGACACAAGCGCGTTCGCGGCCGCCGTCCGCCGGGCCACCCCCGACGGCACGCCCGCACCCCCCGTTCCGTCCTGCCCCGGCTGGTCCGTGGGCGATCTCGTCGTACACCTCGCCACCGTGCAGCGGTACGTGGCCCGGCTTGTCAGGGAACGCCTCACCGAGCAGCCGGACCAATCCGACCTCTCCTTCCTCCAGCTCCCCCCGGACACGGACGGCTGGCCCCACCCGGACAACGCGCCGAACCTCACCCCGCTCCCGGCGACCCTGCTCGACTGGTTCACGGACGGGGCCGCCGCGCTGGAGGAGCAGTTCCGCAGCAGCGCACCGGACGAGCCGGTGTGGACCTGGGCACCGGACCGGACCGCCGGTTTCTGGATGCGGATCCAGGCCATCGAGGCCGCCGTGCACCGCTGGGACGCCGAGAACGCCGCCGGGACCGCCCGGCCGGTCGCCCCCGCGCTCGCGGCCGATGCCGTCGACCAGAACTTCCGGGTGATGGCACCGTTCCGACGGGCCCTGCGGCAGGCACCGCCCGGCTCGGGCGAACGCTTCCGGTTCCGCCGGACCGACGGCACGGACCTCTGGACCGTGCACTTCGACGGCGACGCCGTCCGGCTCGACGAAAACGGCGACGGCCCCTGCGACGTCGAGCTCGCCGGCACCGCCTCCGACCTGATGCTGTTCCTCTGGCAGCGCATCCCCGCCGGGCAGCTCGCCGAGGTGAAGGGGGACCCGGGCGTCCTCGACCGCTACTTCACCCTCGTTCCGCCCGTATGAGCCCCTCGCAGGCGTCACTCCGGCACCGGCTAGAATTGAAGAGTTCTTCAATTCATGATGTGCGGCGACGGCTGTGGAGGAGGGTGGAGAGTGGCGGGGAAGCAGGTTCCGCTGTACCAGGCGAAGGCGGAGTTCTTCCGGATGCTCGGACATCCGGTGCGCATCCGGGTGCTGGAGCTGCTGCAGGACGGGCCCATGCCCGTACGCGATCTGCTGGCCGCGATAGAGATCGAGCCCTCCAGCCTGTCGCAGCAGCTGGCGGTGCTGCGCCGCTCCGGGATCGTCACCTCCACCCGCACCGGGTCGACGGTCGTCTACGAGCTCGCCGGGGGCGACGTCGCCGAGCTGATGCGCGCCGCGCGCCGCATCCTCACGCAGATGCTCAGCGGACAGAACGAGCTGCTGGAGGAACTCCTCGAAACCGAGACCGGGACGAAGGCGGGGCGGCGATGACCGAGAAGACCAGTGAGCGGTGGGCCGAGAAGCAGCTCGCCCTGCGCGTCGGCGTCTACGTCTTCGTCACCCATCTCATCGCCGGGTTCATCTGGTTGCTGTTCTACCTCGGCGATCACGCCAACAAGTAGGCCGGCGCCACAGCGCCCCGTAAGGGGCGCGGGGAACTGCGCGATCAGCCACGACGGCCCGCAGATGAATGCTGCGCTGCCGACGGAGTTCCCGGAGGCTTCGCCCCGGACCCCGAAGTGGCGCATCAGCTGCGGGCCGTCGGTGGCTGGTCGCGCAGTTCCCCGCGCCCCTTACGGGGCGCCGTACCGCACCGGACTTCGGCAAGTCCGCCTACCCCGAACGGCCCGCACCGCCTGCGGCCACCCCCCGCACCCCGCACGCTCGGGGCATGCCCTCATTCCCCGACGAGGTCAGGAGCGCGGTGACCGGCCGCGCCGCGCTCCTGGTGATCGGCGCGCTCGTCCTCCAGCTCGCCTTCATCACGTCGTACATCGGCGCCTTCCACGACCCCAGGCCCACCGACATCCGCCTCGGCGTCGTCGCTCCCCCGCAGGTCCGCGGCACCCTCGTCGAACGGCTGGGCAGCCTGCCCGGGAGCCCGCTGGACCCGCGCGCGACGGACGACCGGGCCGCGGCCGTGCAGCAGCTCCGGGAGCGCGAGCTGGACGCCGCGCTGGTGGTCGACCCGCGCGGCACCACCGACACCCTGCTCACCGCGGGCGCCGCGGGGGCCTCGCTGGGGCAGGCTGCCGAGGCGGTGCTGGTCCGCGCCGAGGCGGACGGGAAGCGGTCGGTGAAGGTGACCGACGTGAACCCGGCGAGCGGCGGCGACGCCCGTGGGCTGAGCTCGTTCTACCTGGTCGTGGGCTGGTGCGTGGGCGGCTATCTGTGCGCGGCGATTCTCGCCGTCAGTGCGGGCGCGCGGCCCGCCAACGTCCACCGGGCCGTCATCCGGCTCGGCGCGGTCGCCGTCTACGCGGTCGCCGCCGGGCTGCTCGGCGCGGTCGTCGCGGGCCCGGTGCTCGGGGCGCTGCCCGGCAGCGTTGCGGGGCTGTGGGGGCTGGGCGCCCTGGTGGTGTTCGCGGTCGGGGCCATGACGCTGGCGCTGCAGGGGCTGGCCGGCGTCGTCGGGATCGGGCTGGCCATCGCGATCGTCGTGGTCCTCGGCAACCCGAGCGCGGGCGGCGCCTACCCGTATCCGCTGCTGCCGCCGTTCTGGCGCACCATCGGCCCGTTCCTGCCGCCGGGCGCGGGCACCTGGTCCGCGCGCTCCGTCGCCTACTTCGGGGGCAACGCCCTCACCGGCCCGCTCCTCGTGCTGTCCGCCTGGGCGGTGGCGGGTGCGGCGGTCGCCGTGGCGTCCGCGGTACGGAAGGCCCCGTAAGGGGCGCCGCCCCACAGCGCCCCGTCCCGCGTCGCCGCCCGCCCCCTCCACGGGCGGCGACGCGGACGTCTCATGTGACGGAGGGGACTCCCGCACACAGACCGACCGTTCGGTCTGAGAAGTGTTCGGCCATTGCTGCCGCCTTCCCGGATCGCCCCACCCGCCGCGCGCACGCACGGCGGGCCATTTTCGGCCGGTCCGCGGGGCCTCCCGGGCCGCGCACAGGGATCATTAGATCCAATGGTCATCGACCGCGCAAATCACAATTTCGAAGGCTCGTTTGATATTTCAACAATGAATCCACGGCATATCCGCTGGTCAACACTCCCGTAACATCAATTGCCCCCTTTCCCGCACAAATCGGGCGTCGATGTAAGCGCGAGGTTTCACGTCCTCCCCTTCCGGGACATTCCGCCCGCCGGTTCGAGCCAATTACCGAGTGCTTTCAACCGGCGACTGAAAGTGTTCGATCGGCGTGCGTTCATGCCCAACTTGGGCAAGACTGCCGTCCGTTATCTGACCCGCGAACAAGGGAGTGTTCGGAATGCGGTACATCACTCGGGGGATCGCGCTGGGCGCCGCGCTGGCACTGGGCGGCGGTCTGGCGGTGGCCGGAACGACGGCCGCGAGCGCCGCGCCCGCAACCGGGGCGCACACCCAGAGCCTGTACGCACCGTCCGCTCTGGTCCTGACCCTCGGCCAGGGCGACGACGCGGCCACCGCCGGCATCCAGCGCGCGGTCACCCTCAACTGCACGCCGGGCCCCAGCGGCACCCACCCGGCCGCCAAGGCCGCGTGCGCCGATCTGCGGTCCGCGGGCGGGGACTTCGAGAAGCTCACGACGGTGAAGACGGGCGTCCTCTGCACCAAGGAGTGGAACCCGGTCGTCGTCACCGCGCAGGGCGTATGGGAAGGCCAGCGCGTGAACTTCGAGAAGGTCTTCGGCAACCCGTGCGAGATGAAGGCGGCCAAGGGCACGGTCTTCGAGTTCTGACCGGTCCCGCACACGCGGCGGCCCGCACGAGCAGCGGCCCCCGGACACCGTGGAGGTGTGTCCGGGGGCCGCGTCCATGGGGCCGGGGCACGCTCAGGGAATCCGCGTGCCGGTCGCGGCCAGGGCCGCCCTCACCGGTTGATAGTAAGTCGTCCCGCCCAGCGTGCAGTTGCCGCTGCCGCCCGATGTGAGACCGAGGGCCTTGTCCCCGTCGAAGAGAGGGCCGCCGCTGTCGCCGCCCTCGGCGCAGACGTTGGTCTGGATCAGCCCGTAGACCGTGCCCTCCGCGTAGTTGACCGTGGCGTCGAGGCCGGTGACCTTGCCCCCGTGCACCCCGCTCGTGGAGCCGCTGCGCTGCACGGCCTCGCCGATCTCGGCGTCGGCCGCCTGCTTGATCTCCTGGGCGCCGGCACCCAGGACGCCGTGGAGGTTCACCTGGCTCGGGTGGGGAACGTCCGCGATGTACTTGACGAGGGCGTAGTCGTGCTCCGGGAAGGTGTACGACTCGGTGGTCCCGATCTGCCGGCCGCCCTTGCTGTCGGACCAGCCGTTCTCGACCGCGCCGCAGTGCCCCGCGGTCAGGAAGTAGCCCCCGTCCCACTTGGGGGCCGTGCCGTCCTTGCTGACGTTGAACCCCAGCGAACAGCGGTACTTGGCACCGTAGATCCCGTCACCGCCCGCGATGAACCGGGTGAGCCTGGCGGCCGTTCTGCGCACGACGGCCTTCTCGCCGAGCCCCGAGACGACCCGGTTCAGCCGTGCCATCCGGTCACCCGTGACCGTGGGGTCGGCGGTCACGACGACCTGGTTCAGTCTGGGGTCGGTCACCCAGGCGGTGCCGGGGATGGCGGCCGACTTGTCCAACTCCGCACGCGCCGCATCCAGTTGCGGGAGGGAGAACCGTACGGCCCGGGCCTCGGCGCCGGTCGCGCGGACGGCGTCCCCGGCGCCCGGGTCGAGGACGTTGACGACGAGCCTGCGGGTCTTCGTGTCGTAGTACGAACCTGCCGTCGCGCCCTTGAGACGGTCGACGAGGGCCGCGGCGAGCTTCCCGGCGGCGGATTCGGAGAGGGCCTCCGAGGCGGGGCGGGGAGCGGCCCCTGCGGGCTGCGGTGCGAGGGTGACGGCCGCGAGAGCGGCCGCGGCGGCACCGCCGAGGGCGGCGCGCACGAACGACCAACGGTTCTTCAACTCGGCACCTCCAGTGGGGGGTTGGGCCACACGCGCGGATGCCGGGCCCGGAGGACGAACGACACAGCCGCACCCCCGATAGGAGGTCGCGTCCATGCCAAGTTGTCCGTCGAGTGTCCCGAGCGGAGGAGGGAGTGCACAAGGGCGAATTTCGGTAGCGCGCAAATCTATGCGCGCGCCGTAGCGCCCCGTAAGGGGCGCGGGGAACTGCGCGAGCAACCACGACGCGCCCGCAGTTGACGAAGTGCATCGGCTGCAGGCCGTGGGTGGCCGATCGCGCAGTTCCCCGCGCCCCTAACGGGGCGCTACGCGTGCCCGATGCCCGTCTCCTCCTCGCCCCCCGTTTCAGGGGACGACGGCTCGACCGGGATGTGCTCGCTCTCCACCGAGGAGGTGCCCTGCCCCGCCCGCTCCAGGAAGCGCAGCAACTCCACCGGGAACGGCAGCACCAGCGTCGAGTTCTTCTCCGCGGCCACCGCCACGATCGTCTGCAGCAGCCGCAGTTGCAGGGCGGACGGCTGGTCGGACATCGTCGCCGCCGCCTCCGCCAGCTTCTTCGACGCCAGCAGCTCCGCGTCCGCGTTGATGACCCGGGCCCGGCGCTCCCGCTCCGCCTCGGCCTGCCGGGACATCGAGCGCTTCATCGTCTCCGGCAGCGAGACGTCCTTGATCTCGACGCGGTCGATCTGCACGCCCCAGCCGATGGCCGGGCTGTCGAGCATCAGCTCCAGGCCCTGGTTGAGCTTCTCCCGGTTGGAGAGCAGATCGTCCAGGTCGCTCTTGCCGATGATCGAGCGGAGCGAGGTCTGGGCCATCTGCGAGACCGCGAAGCGGTAGTCCTCGACCGCGATCACGGCCTCCGCCGGGTTCACGACCTTGAAGTAGACGACCGCGTCGACGCGCACGGTCACGTTGTCCCGGGTGATGCCCTCCTGGGCCGGCACCGGCATGGTCACGATCTGCATGTTGACCTTGCGCAGCCGGTCCACCGCGGGAACGATCATGGTGAATCCCGGCTGCCGGATCTCCGGGTGCAGCCGTCCCAGTCGCAGCACGATGCCGCGCTCGTACTGCTTGACCACCCGGGCCGCCGCCATCAGATACACGAGCCCGACGGAGCCCGCGGCCACCACTGCCACCACGAGGTCTTCGACCATCACGGCCCCCTGCCGTCACACGTCAGGTGATACGTCCACGGTATGCCCGTGTCCGGGCGTGGTCGAGCCCCCGGCCCCGCAGGGCCGGGGGCTCTGTGCTGCTGGCCGCAGGCGATGGGGAAGGGCGGAGCGCGCTCGCGGTCAGACGGCTGGGAGGGGCGGGCGGAGTCAGAAGACGCTCACCCCGTAGGCGCCGAGCGCCTGGGTGACGGGCTGGAAGAAGGTCGTCCCGCCGGAGCGGCAGTTGCCGCTGCCGCCGGAGGTCAGGCCGAGGGCGGTGGAGCCGGAGAAGAGCGCGCCGCCGCTGTCGCCGGGTTCGGCGCACACGTTGGTCTGGATCAGGCCGCGCACGATCTGTCCGTTGCCGTAGTTGACTGTGGCGTTCAGGCCGGTGACCTTGCCGCCGTGCACCCCGGTCGTGGAGCCGCTGCGCTGGACGCTCTGCCCGACGCGGGCGTTGCCCGCGGAGGTGATGCGCTGCTGGCGGCCGTTGTAGAGGTCGACCGCGCTCGGGTGCGGGAGGGAGCCGTTGGTGTACTGCACGATCCCGTAGTCGTTGCCGGGGAAGCTGGTCCCGGTGGTCGGGCCGATGCTCGTGGAGTGGTTCGCGTTGGCGTAGTAGGGCGGCTTCCCCTGGGTGCAGTGGCCTGCGGTGAGGAAGTAATAGGTGTTGCCCTTGCGGACGTTGAAGCCGACGGAGCAGCGCCACGAGGGCGCGTAGATCGCGTCGCCGCCGGCGAGGAGTGTGCGGAAGGCTCCGGGGGTGCGCTCGATGCGTATCGCCTCGGCGCCGGAGCCGGCCCGGTGTCTGAGTCTGGTCAGGTCACCGGCGGAGACGGTGGAATCGGCCGTCACCACAAGGGTGTCGGTCGCCGGGTCGACGGCCCATGCCGTGCCCGCGACGTCCGCGGACTCCACGGCCGCACGCGCCGTGGACAGTTGCGCGGCCGAGTGGACAGCCGCGGAGGCGCCGTCGGCGTGGGCGCTGCCGACGGTGAGGGCGGAGGCGGCCAGCAGGCCGCCGGCCACGGCGATCACCGGGGTGGGGCGCTTGATCCTCACGTTCTTCCTCCCGTGGGGGGTCGGAGGGGCGCAGCCGAAAGGGCACGCCGCATTCCGATTTCGCCGTGCCCCTGACAAGCGCCTGTGCTCGGGAGTATTCGGGCCGGGAGGCGCAGGGCGCAAGGGCCTCTTTCGGACGCCGGGCCCGTACGCGGGCGCGCGCCCCGAAAGGGGCGCGGGGAACTGCGCGATCAGCCACGAACGGCCCGCAGCCGACAGCCGCGGGCGCGCACCACGTACCCCGAACCGTCAGAGGATCGTGTTCCGCTCCCCCGCCGGGACGGCAAACGGCAGCGTGTTCCCCGGTGGCGGGAACGGACAGATGAAGTGCTCGGCGAAGGCGCACGGCGGCAGGTGGGCGCGGTTGAAGTCGACGGTCACCCCGCCGTCCGCCGCCGGCGCGGGCGGGCGCAGGAAGCGGAAGCGGTAACTGGAGCCGCCGCTGGTGCCGTCGGCGAAGACCGCCCACAGCGAGCCGTCCTCCTCCGCCGCGACCTGCAGGGTGTACTCGCCGCCGCCGAGGGCCAGTTCGCCGGCCAGGCTCAGGCCGCGCTCGCGCCCGTCCGCGTTCTCCACCGGCACGACCGTGCGGCCGCCCGCGTACGGCCGGAACGTCCCGGGCAGCACCCAGCGTTCGTCGTAGTCGAAGGCGTCGATGCCGCCGAACTCCTGCCGGGCCGCCGACTGCGGGTCGAAGACGCGGACCGCCCACCGGCCCTCGCGCCGCAGCACCAGCAGCCGGCGCTCGCCGTGCGCGACCCACACCGCACCGGCCGAGGCGTCGGGCCCGAGCCGGATCCAGCCCTCGAACGGCTCCCCGTTCACGGTCAGTCCGTCCTCGGCGAGGGCGGTGAGCAGGACGGCGTCATCGGTCCCCGGATCCTCGGTCCAGCGCCCCGGAACGCCCGGGATCCGGCCGTCGGGGGCGTCGGCGAGCCAGTACGTCCCGGTCAGCGCCAGCGGCCCGTACGGCGCCGAGACCGTCCTGGTGCGCTGCTCGCGCCACGCGGCCCACTGCTGTTTCGCATCAGTCGTGCTCATGGCCGCCCACTGTTCCATACGGGGACGGGAAGACCGAGGTGCTCGCGCAGCGTCGCGCCGCTGTACTCCGTACGGAACGCCCCGCGCTCCTGCAGCAGGGGCACCACCCGGTCGACGAAGTCGTCCAGCCCGCCCGGGGTGAGGTGCGGGACGAGGATGAAGCCGTCGGCGGCGTCCCGCGTCACGAACTCGTCCATCCGCGCCGCCACCTCCTGCGGCGTGCCGACGAACGACTGCCGGCCCGTCGTCTCGATGACGGTCTCCCGGATCGACAGCCCCTTGGCCTCCGCCAGCGCGCGCCACTGCGCGGCGACCGCCGACGGGTCGCCGATCCGCACGCGGCCCTGCGCGAGTTCGCCCCCGGGGTCGGGGTCGACGTCCGGCAGCGGGCCGTCGGGGTCGTAGCCGGACAGGTCACGGCCCCAGACCTGCTCCAGCGCCAGGATCGCGTTCTGCGGCGAGACCTGCTGCCGGCGGATCTCCGCGGCCCGTTCCTGGGCCTCGGCGGCGGTGTCGCCGAGCACGAAGGTCACCCCCGGCATGATCTTCAACTCGCCCGGCCCGCGCCCGTATGCGGCCAGCCGTCGTTTGACGTCGGCGTAGAAGGAGCGGCCCGACTCCAGGGTGCCGTGCCGGGTGAAGACGACGTCGGCGGCCGAGGCGGCGAACTCGCGGCCCTCGTCGGAGTCGCCGGCCTGGATGACCACGGGGTGGCCCTGCGGACTGCGCCGGACGTCGAACTCTCCCGCGACGGTGAAGTGCCGGCCGTGGTGGGCGAAGGGACGCGCCCGGCCGCACGGCGTCCAGGAGTCCCACAGCTCCCGGGCGGTGGCGACGAACTCCGCGGCGCGCGTGTACCGGTCGGCGCGGTCGAGGTAGCCGCCGCGCCGGAAGTTCTCGCCCGTGAACGCGTCGGAGGAGGTCACCACGTTCCAGGCGGCGCGCCCGCCGCTGAGGTGGTCGAGCGAGGAGAGGCGCCGGGCGAGTTCGTAGGGCTCGTTGAAGGTCGCGTTCACGGTGGCGGCCAGGCCGAGCCGTTCGGTGACGGCGGCCAGCGCGCTGAGCACCGTGATCGACTCGGGCCGGCCGACGACGTCCAGGTCGTGGATGCGGCCCTTGTGCTCGCGCAGCCGCAGCCCCTCGGCGAGGAAGAAGAAGTCGAACAGGCCGCGTTCGGCGGTGCGCGCGAGATGCTCGAAGGAGGAGAAGTCGATCTGGCTCCCGGAGCGCGGGTCTTGCCAGACCGTGGTGCTGTTGACGCCGGGGAAGTGCGCGGCGAGGTGCATCTGCCGGCGGGCGGTGCGGGTCATGCGGTCTCCCTTGCCGGTGCGTAACGGTTGGCGGGGCGCGGCAGTCCGAGGTGCTCGCGGAGCGTGCCGCCCGCGTAGAAGCGGCGCAGCAGGCCGCGGTGCTGGAGCACGGCCACGGTGCCGTCGACGAGGAGCGGCAGGTCGCGGCCGGGCTCCTCGGGCCGGAGGTGGAGGCCGTCGACGACGCCGTCCTCGTACCAGCGCCCGGCCAGGTCCGCGAGCGCGACCGCGTCGGCGGCCGCGTGCAGGGCGACGGGCACGGAGGCGAGGACGCGGAGCCGGCGCGGGTCGCGCCCGTGGGCGCGGGCGCGGCGGTGCAGTTCGTCGCGGACGGCGGCGAGTTGCCCGGGGTCGCCGGTCCGTTCGGTCCGCACCAGGGCGACGTCGGCGTGGCGGGCCGCGGCCTCGCGCGGCGGCCCGGCGGTGGCGTCGACGGCGACGACCGGCCGGCCCTGCGGGGGCCGGGGCACGATGGACGGGCCGCGGACGCGGAACCCGGGTCCTTCGAAGTCGACGTAGTGCAGCTTGTCGCGGTCGACGAAGCGGCCGGTGGCCCGGTCGCGGATCTCGGCGTCGTCCTCCCAGCTGTCCCAGAGCCGGGCGACGACGTCGGCGACGGCGTCCGCCTCGCGCCACAGCACGTCGTCGGGCGCCGCGGGCCGCCGGCCGAAGAGCCGGGCGGCGGTCTCGCCGCACGACACGTCGACGGTCCAGCCGGCCCGGCCGCGGCTGACCCAGTCCAGGGTGGAGAGGGCGGAGGAGACGTGGAAGGGCTCGGTGTGCGTGGTGGTGACGGTCGGGACGAGCCCGATGCGCTCGGTCGCGGGCGCGACGCGGGCCAGCACGGCGAGCGCGTCGATCCGGGACTCCCGCGGGGTGCGCGGCCCGAAGGCGTCCCCGAGCGTGACGAAGTCGAGCCGCCCGCGCTCCGCGAGGCGGGCGGCGTGGAGGTAGGGCCGGGGGTCGGTGGTGCCCGGCTGGTCGATGGCGACGGCGAGGTGCAGCATGCGAACTCCTGGGAGAGGAAAGAACTTTCAGACCGAAGGCCCGGACAGCAGCCGCAGCACCGCCCGCGCCACGGCGTCGTTCTGCCGGAACCCGGCCGACCCGCTGTGCGGCCGCGCGAACGCGGGGGCCCGCGCCGTGGTGTGCGGTCCCAGTGCGAACCGGCGCGGATGCGGCCGCCCGTCCCGGCCCACGACCCGCCCGTCGTCCGGGCCGACGACGAGCAACCCCGAGCCGTCGACGGCCACTTCCCCCGCCAGTCCCCGCAGCAGCGGATCCGCCGACCTCCCCACGCTCGCCGCGGGCAGCCGCGCCTCGACCAGCGCCCGCGCCTCGACCGCCCGCCCCGGCACGCTGACGCTCCCGGCCCGGAACACCCCGCGCCCCGCATCGGCGGCGATGCGCACATCGGCGCCGAGGAAGCGCACCACTCCCGCCCGCGAGAGCGCGAGCAGCTGCCGCAGCCGGGGCCCGGGCGGGCCGGAGGCCAGGTAGTTGAACAGGCCCTGCCACTGCTCCCCGGCGTCGCCGAGGCGGGCGAGCTGCCCGTGGACGGAGAGCAGCCCGAAAAAGACGGCCAGGTCCGGGCTGTGCCGGGGGTCGTGGCGCCGTGCCACGTCCGCGGCGATGTGCGCCCGCACACCGTCCTGCAGCGCTTCCGCGTCCGGGAAGCGCAGCCCGGCGAGCGGCAGATCGAGGGCGTCCAGGTCGAGCCGGTCGGCGGGGTCGGGCACGGAGGAGGCGACGAGGACGTCGAGTTCGGCGCTGCCGGGTTCGCAGGCCGCGTACTTCTCCTCGAAGTCGGGCCAGTTGACGCGGGTGCGTTCCGGATGGACGGCGAAGAGCCGGTGGTAGTGGGCGAAGCCCAGTTCCTTGGCGACGAGCGGGCGTACGTCGCGCTCGAAGTCGGACGAACCGGGCCGGCGGCGCAGTTCCGCGGTCTCGGGCGGCCCGAGGAAGCGGGGCAGCGGGGGCCGCTCCCCCTGCCACCGGTATCCCGTCTTCGAGCGGTACGGGACGCCGCGGCGCGAGCCGACGTGCAGAACGGGTTCACGCCCGGAGGGGTGGTACGTCAGCGTGCCGGTGCCGTCGTCGGTGTACCGTCCGCCGCGGCCCTCGGTGAGCAGCACCATCAGGTCGACGAAGGCGAGCCCCATGCCCCGGACGAGGACGGGCTCCCGGGGCCGTAACCCGCTCAGGTCGCTGTCGGCGGTGAACTCGGGCGGCAGGTGGACGAGTCCGTGTGCGGCGGCGAAGGAGGCCAGCGCCTGCTGTTCCGGGTCCGGCCGGGCGGGGAGGTGTCCGAGGGTGAGCACGACGGCGTCGGCGAGCAGGGGTTCGGCCCGCCCCGCCAGCCACACGCGTTGCCGCCCGTCGCGCGGTCCGGAGAGCCGCACGGCCCGGCGGCGGTGCTCGTGGACGGCGACGCCGGGCGGCAGTGCGGCCACCGCACACCGGTGGAACCAGCGGAGGTAGGCGCTCTGCAGCCGCCGCCCGGCGAAGCTGCGCGGGGTCAACGCACGGGCCTCCGCGGCGACTTCGGGATCGTCGGGCGGCTCGACGACGCCCTCGCGGACCTGTGCCGCCCACGCGGCGAGCGAGGGTCCGGGGCGGACCGGGCCCACGGTCCCGACGGTGTCGTCGGTGAACATCGTGACGTCCTCGGCCATGGAGTTCATCCACAGCAGCGGCGACTGGCCGTGCCGCCAGATCCGTCCGGCACCGGGCGGGTACGGGTCGACGAGGTGCAGGTCGAGACGGCGCTCCCCGAGCAGTGCGGGGGCGTTGGCGGCGATCCGTTCGACGAGACCGGTGCCGCGCGGGCCCGCGCCGACGACGACGAGCGACGGGACGGGCAGGACGGGAGAAGGCATGCGAAGGCACTCCGTGGATGCGGGGATCGAACACGGACGGTGCTGCCTTCGCACGGGCCGCGCCCCTCAGCGCGGACCCGTCGTCGAGGCTACGTCGGTTGACGCGGAAACGGAAGGCTGTTCCACTTGGGGCATGGCATCGACGCAGCGGCTGGTGACGCGCAGCCACATCGACTTCGGTCGGGTGTGGTCGGCGTCCTGTACGGGTTGAGGATTCCCCGCCGCGCTGCCTTCGCCTTGCGGCCGGGGTCGTTCGACCCCGGCGCCGCACTCCCCCTCAGTGCTCAGCTCAGTGCTCAGCAGTCACAGCAGCTGCAATCACAGTCGCATCCGTCGCCGCAATTGCTGCAACAGTCACAGCAGTTGCAGCAGTCACCACAACCCCCGCATCCATCACAGCTGTCGCAGCAGTCGCACTTGTAGCACCAGCCCTCCCTCGGCAAGCCGGTCCACGGGTCGAAGTAGGGGTCCTTGCAGCACACCTGGCACGTGCAGAACAGCCCCGTCCACACCAGACACCCCGACAGCAGGTCCCGCTGCGGACCGCGGCGCGGCGGCTCCGGCGGGGCGGGCGGAGGCGGCATCACCGGCGGCGGACCGAAGGATGCCTGCTGTTCGGAATGAGTCGATTGCCCTGAATGCCCGTCATGTCCGCAGGCGTTGCCGCCGCCGAACGCACGGTCCACCGCCCGCTCCAGCTCATGGACCAGCAGCACGTGCGCCAGCCTGCCCTGCGCCTTGCTCCCGAAGTCGGCCTCGCGCAGCGCCAGCCGCACACCGTGCACCGCGTCGTCGCACAGCCGCCGCACCTCCGCCAGGTCCGTGCCCGTCGCGGCCACCGGGTTCCACGCGCCCGTGCGCGCGTCCTCCTCCAGGTCCTCGACGGCGTCCAGCAGATGCGCGAGCCGGCCGAAGAGCCGGCCGGCCTCCTCCAGCGGGGCCTTGTTGGCGGGGCGCCCGGCCAGAACGGCCGTATAGCCGAAGGCCGCTGCGGTCGCCGTCTCCGTCGGCTCGGTCACCGCCAGCAGCGGCGTACCGGCTCCGGCCAGCGCCTCGATGCCCGACTGCCGTTCGACCGCGTCCACCAGAACGGCCGTGTCGAAGCCGAGCTCCGACCCGGTCCGCGCCCCGGCCCGGTCCCAGCGGGCCGCCATCCGGCGGGCCGCGGCCGCGACCGGACGCCGCGCCAACAGCCCGTCGCGGTCCGTGACATGGTCACGCATCTTCGCCGAGGCCAGCACGAGCGAGACGGACGCGGCCAGCCGCGCGCCCTCGCCGTGCGCCACGGACGCACTGCGCATACCGCGCAGCGCACACGGACCGGCCGTGCGGCGCCAGGCGTTGGCACCCTCGGTGCGCGGCGACTGCGCCTCCACCAGAACGGATATGACCAGTCCGTCATAGTTCGTGGCGATACGGGCCATTTGCCCGTGATCCCCCTTCAACGCCAGGCAGAGGCCGCACAGATGGGCCATCCACTCCGTCCGCATCGCCTCGGACAAGCGGTGCCTGCATGGCCTGATGATCCCGAACAAAATGTGCCCCCGTGGTGTGGCGACGTGTGTGGTGCCGATGTGCCCGGGCATCCTAATCACCGGGGCAGGACACCGGGCCGGTGCCCGCCCGTCCCCCGAAGACACCGCATATGCCCAGGTCCAGCGCCTACGGCCGACTCCGGGAGTTTCTGACGCAGCGCCAACCGCTTTGCACCAGATACGTCACGAAATCCTCGCTTGGCGGCCATCCACTTGGCACATCATCCGCATCATGGACGACCATAGAGGGGCGGGCGGAACACACCGCGTGTGAGAGGAGGCGTCCATGGGATCGGTGCGCAAGGCGAGTGCGTGGCTTGGCCTCGTCGACGACAACAACGATGACGAGCGCTACTACGACGACGAGTACGCCGAGGGGCCCGAGCCGGGCGACTCCTGGGTGACCAACCCCAAGGTGCGGGTGGCCGACGAGGTCGCCCAGGAGCAGGGCACCCGGATCGCCACGGTCACCCCGGACGGCTTCCGGGACGCCCGCGGCATCGGCGAACTCTTCCGCGAGGGCGTCCCGGTCATCGTCAACCTCACCGCCATGGAGCCGAACGACGCCAAGCGCGTCGTGGACTTCGCGGCCGGTCTGACGTTCGGCCTGCGCGGCTCGATCGAGCGCGTGGCCACCCGCGTGTTCCTCCTCACCCCCGCCGACTACCAGGTGGTCAACGGGGAGCCGGTGGGGCGGCGCGGGGGGTTCTTCAACCAGAGCTGACCCTTCGGAGCTGACCCTTTACGGGGTCGGGGTGCTCACCGGAACGCGTCGATGCCGGTGAGCGCCTTGCCCAGCACCAACTGGTGCATTTCGACGGTGCCCTCGTACGTGAGCACCGACTCCAGGTTCGTGGCGTGCCGCATCACGGGGTACTCGAGCGAGATCCCGTTGGCGCCCAGGACCGTGCGCGCGGTGCGGCAGATCTCGATCGCCTCGCGCACGTTGTTGAGCTTCCCGAAGCTCACCTGCTCCGGCCGCAGCCGGCCCGCGTCCATCCGCCGGCCCAGGTGGTGCGCGAGCAGGATCCCCTTGTGCAACTCGACCGCCATGTCGGCCAGCTTGGCCTGCGTCAGCTGGAAGCCGGCGATCGGCTTTCCGAACTGTTCGCGCGTGCCGGCGTAGTCGAGCGCCGTTTCGAAGCACGTGCGCGCGGCGCCCATGGCGCCCCAGACGATGCCGTAGCGGGCGTGGCTCAGGCAGCCGAGCGGACCGCGCAGCCCGATCGCCTCCGGCAGGACGGCGTCGGCGGGCAGCCGCACCTCGTCCAGGACCAGTTCACTGGTGACGGATGCGCGCAGCGACCACTTGTGCCGGATCTCCGGCGCCGAGAGGCCCGGGCTGTCGGTCGGGACGACGAAACCCCGGATGCCCTCGTCGGTCTGCGCCCAGACGACGGCCACCCCGGCGACCGAGCCGTTGGTGATCCACATCTTGCGGCCGGTGAGCACCCAGTCGGCGCCGTCGCGCCGGGCGTGGGTGCGCATGCCGGCGGGGTCCGAGCCGTGGTCGGGCTCGGTGAGCCCGAAGCAGCCGATGACGTGGCCGGACGCCATCTCCGGCAGCCAGCGCTGCCGTTGCTCCTCCGAGCCGAAGCGGTGGATCGCGTACATCGCGAGGGAGCCCTGCACGGAGACGAGGGAGCGGATGCCGGAGTCGGCGGCCTCCAGCTCCAGGCAGGCCAGCCCGTACTGGACGGCGGTGGCCCCCGCGCACCCGTACCCGTCGAGCTGCATCCCGAGGGCGCCCAGGGCGCCCAGTTCCCGGGCGAGTTCACGGATGACGGGGAGCTCACCGCTCTCGTACCACTCCGCGACGTGGGGCAGCACGCGGTCGGCCGCCCACTGCCTGACGGCGTCCCGGATGGCGCGGTCCTCGTCGGACAGAAGGTCGTCGATCCCGAGCGGATCACGGGGATCGAAGGCGGGGAGGGCGCGAGTCATGCGCCCGACGTTACGGGTGAGTAACCCGTAACGTCCAGTGCCGGCTTGGGGCTTGCGCCCCCGTAAGGGGCGCGGGGCTGTTCACATATGCGGCTCCGCCGCGTGGGCGCGACCAGGGCGCCCCGTAGGGGCGCGGGGAACTGCGCGATCAGCCGCGCCCTCCGCCCGGATGTCCATGACGAACGCGGCCCAGGCCTGGGCAGGGAATGCCAGAGCCGGACCGCGAGAAGCCTTGGAGTCCCGCACC